>JAIDQW010000140.1 GCA_029062075.1 Paramuribaculum sp. | reverse complement strand
CTTTGCGCCTATTGAGGCTGCTTCTTTGCCTGGCTGATTCTCTGAGTCACGCCCGAAAATGTATTTAGTGGGCGAGCAATATGTAAAATTTTCCATAATGATATTTTTTATTTATTACTGCAAAGATAATATTTGAAGTTGAACGCTTTTGCACATAATATAATAATGTGAGATTTTTTTTGCCGTTGTAAGAAAATAATTTACTTTTGCGGTATAGACTACGCTCTATAACTCTTATTAACCCTTAAATCTCGGATATTAACACAGTAACTTATGAAACTGCAAGAAAAGAAATTTTACCCATGGGTGGTAGTTGGGCTGCTTTGGGTAGTGGCACTCCTTAATTATATGGACAGGCAGATGCTGTCGACCATGCAGATGAATATTGCCAATGACATTTCAGCGCTTAAAAATGCTGAGGCTTTCGGTGCATTGATGGCTATCTTCCTTTGGGTTTATGGATTCTTTAGCCCGTTTTCAGGTGCTGTTGCTGACAGAGTTAGCCGAAAATGGCTTATTGTGGGCTCGCTCGGTGTGTGGAGCGCTGTTACATACCTCATGGGTTACTGCACCGATTTCTCTCAGTTAATGTGGCTCCGTGGAATAATGGGTATCAGTGAGGCTCTATATATTCCCTCTGCTCTTTCGCTTATCGCAGATATGTTCACCGGCAAGGGACGCTCTCTTGCAATAGGTCTCCACATGACCGGACTATACTGCGGTCAGGCATTGGGCGGATTTGGTGCTATGGTGGCAACTAACTGGAGCTGGCAGGCTACTTTCCACTGGTTCGGTATTATAGGCGTTGCCTATGCACTTGTTTTGATATTCCTTCTTCATGAAAAAGCCGGTCGTGGAAAAGTCCAGAAGTCTGCGGCTGTCAAGAGTACCTCACCTAAGTCAAAGGAAACTGTTATTGAGTCGTTTGCTGTTGTGTTCTCAAACATTGCGTTCTGGGTTATTCTGTTCTTCTTCGCTTCAAGCTCTATACCCGGCTGGGCTACCAAAAACTGGTTGCCGACACTCTTTAAGGATAATTTCGCAAGCCTGAATATAGGAATGGAGTGGGCAGGTCCCATCGCAACGCTCACTATCGCGGTGAGCAGCTTCATCGGAGTTATGGTGGGCGGACCTCTAAGCGACAAGTGGGTTAAGAAAAATGTTAAAGGTAGAATTTACACAAGTGCAATCGGTTTGAGCATGATGATTCCGTCACTGGTTCTTCTTGCTATTCCAAACAGCATTGTGCTCTCTGTTCTCGCCGGACTACTCTTCGGTGTTGGCTACGGAATGTTTGATGCTAACAATATGCCTATCCTTTGCCAGTTCGTATCGTCACGCCAGAGAGCGATGGCATACGGCTTCATGAATTCTCTCGGCGTGATTATGGGTGCGGTGACAACTCAGGTTCTCGGAGGATTGTCAGAGTCACTCGGACTCGGCAAGTGCTTCGCACTGATGGGTGGTATTCTTGTTATCGCTGTAGCGCTCCAGCTTATTGTGCTCAAACCTAAGAGCGATGATAAGGATGATGAAGAGGCTGACGCTGATGTCAAAGCTGAAAACCTCGCTGCCGATACAGTTGAAATTTAATTAAGATAGTAATTTTATTAACCTTATATTATTGTAATTATGAAATTTGAAAAAATCAAAGGACTCATTGACGCTCCTTTCACTCCTATGCTTCCCAATGGTGATATCAATCTGGAAGTAATACCACAATACGCGCAGATGCTTAAGAAAAACGGTCTTAAGGGCGTGTTCATCAACGGCTCAAGCGGCGAAGGATACATGCTCACAACCGATGAGCGTAAAAAACTTGCCGAAGCCTGGGTTAAGGCTGTGCCTGAAGATTTCAAGGTAATCGTTCACGTCGGCAGCTGTTCTCTCCGTGAGGCTAAGGAACTCGCTCGCCATGCAGCTGAAATAGG
>JAIDQW010000014.1 GCA_029062075.1 Paramuribaculum sp. | reverse complement strand
GCTCTGCTGGAAGAATGTCCCGGAAAATCGCGAGACATTTCTCCCACAAAATTTTGTGGTCTTGCTCCATAAAAATACTTTGTTGTAGGCTATACTTTCCGATACAAATTTCCCGTTTTTTTTTATCATAATAAAATGCAATTTTATTTGGAAAATATAGAGTAGAATTAAGGTATCTGTTTATCAGTTGATTAGAGAGTATGTAACATTATCGTTTAACAATTGTGAATTCCCATAGTGTAAAATTGCTGAAAATCAACGCGATAAATAAGGTGTGGTGAATTGCGTTATGTTCGGATGAGCATTGACATATTTCTGAAAATGGCGGTCCCACACGCTTTCAAGGGAAAGTATATGGGACCGCAATATTTTTTCGTTATTTGTAATCATTACAAATAACGAAATCAAAGAAGTTTGATGCTGATATATCTTTTCGGATTTTTCTTGATATCTATCAATAGAGAATCAACCGAGGCGGTGGCATTTACCAGATTGTTGTAAAGGGTAGGATCAGTAAGAAGTAGTCCGGCAGAAGATTCCTTGCTGTTGAGTTTGCTTGTAAGACTTTCGAGAGAGGCGGTGATTCGATATACATTGTTAAGAGTTGAATCCAGCGGCATTTTCTTCAATTCAGCAGCGGCAGCGCATAAATCCGCACTTAGTCCGGTGAGATTCTGAGATATTTCCTTAACATTGGTCATTGTAACCTTTGCATCACCGGCAATAGTGGGTGCAGATGCCATGACAGCGCTCAACTGACGGGTGCTTGCCTCCAGATTAGCCATGATATTGTCAAGGCGTTTTACTGATGATGTCATTGCCGGGTCAGTTACCAATGCGGTCACAGCTGTGAGAAGAGAGTCTATTTTAGGTACCATATTTCCCACTGCAGGGAGTATCTCATTGCTCACATTATCCATCAACCCTTTGGAATTTACACCGATAAGCTTGTCGCCTATGGCATGATATTCTTTTCCGGAAGCCATTTTCAATTCAATAGATGATGTGCCGAGCATATCTGTAACGAGAACTGCTTCTGTGCCGGCAGGAACTTTGAGTTTACGGTCAAGACTCAGCTCAACTTTCACATGACCGGGATTATCGTACTCATATTCTATTTCGCGCACAAGTCCAACCTTATAGCCGTTTACAGTAACCGGAGCTGATTGTGCAAGCCCGGCAACATCGGTATAAGATGCATAATAATAGTTGGCAGCTTTGAACACATTGATACCCTTAAGATAATCAATGCCGAAGAAGAGAATCAGCAAAGTTGCGAGAACGCATGCACCGATAAGAAGCTCCTTAGAGAATTTTTTTTTCATCTGACCGTATGATAAGAGAATTATTTATCTGTTATTTTACCCGTTTTCCACCTCGGGTTTTTATTATAAACGCATCCGGAAACGATTTTCTCACCTCCCTGAGTTTTTTTTCTGCTTCTTTTTCAGTTGAAAACTCACCGGTAGTATATTTAATCAAGCCTCCGTCACGATAATAATCAATGTTTTTTATACCCTTAAGTTTTGCAGAGCCTGAAGATAAAACCGTGCTCGAAGTGTAAAACTGCACCTTATATATTATAGGTGTATTGCCGTTGTCGCTTTTGGGTGTGCTATCAATAGCAGTTTCCGGTTTAGTTTCCGGAACGTCTTCTTTTATCGTCTCCGGGGCGGTTTCTTTCGGAACAGTGAGAATCTTGATAGGTGCTGACATAACTCCTGCCCGTTTATCTGCAAGAATCTTATAGCGGGCAAAGCCGTTATAAATTGCTGTAGCGAGTTTATCCTTACCGGCAGATGAACTCATGAAGCGTTCCATTTCCGGGTTACATATAAAATCAAGTTCTACAAGAATAGCCGGCATACTGGTTTTGAAAAGAACCCAGAAGTTAGCCTGACGGACACCCCTGTCAAAACGACCGGCAGTTGAAACAAGCTCTTTCTGAATTTCGTTGGCAGCCTCAATGCTCTGAGCCATGTGGAGATTCTGGCTCATCTCAAAAATTATGTAAGATTCGGATGAGGATGGGTCAAAACCCTCGTAAGTGGTTGAGTAGTCGCTTTCAAGTTTCATAACAGCGTTTTCGCGCATAGCAACTGCCAGGTTCTCGCTGCTTTTCTTGAAACCGAGAGTGTAAACTGAAGCACCATGGACAGTTAAATAATTCTTGGATTTTTTATCAACTGAATTGGTGTGAATCGAAATAAAAAGATCACCTTTAGCCTTGTTTGCAATATCAGCACGACCTTGCAGAGTCACAAAAGTGTCATTATTGCGAGTATAAATCACTTCCACATCAGGCATATTCTTTTTTATCAGATCACCCACTCTCAGAGCTACCCCCAGATTAATATCTTTTTCGTTGGAGGTTTTTCCTACAGCACCATAGTCCTGATTACCATGCCCTGCATCAATAACAACGGTAAATTTCGCCTCGGCTGAAAATATTATTGCGAGAACGGCAAACAGCAGTAGGGATAATCTTCGTATGGTGAAATTGAGAATCATACTCGAAAATTTCCGCAAAATTAGCAAAAAGTAAATAAAAATCCCCGATTTATAGTAAAATCGGGGGAATTGTTAGGCATTTTATACCAATTTCAAGTCTAAAATATATGCATTCTCATATCTACAATCAGTAAGGTATAATTTCAGATAAAATCTTTTGCGTGTACCAAGGATCATCTGCTTCTTTCAATAGCGGTACCATTTCAGCGCACAGTTCTGAAACAATATCCTTGTTATCTTCCAAAGAAAGATTATTCATTTGATAAGGGTCAGCCACATCATCAAAGAGGAGTGAACTCTTAAGCTTTCCGTTTTTTTTGTCAATAGTAAGAGCGAGAGTATATCTGTCAGTCTTTATGCCTCGTGACACCGGAAAATAGCTGATTACATTTCCTAGTGAATCACGTTCACCATCACTGTTTTTGATATATAGAGCACCTTTACGCAGGGGAGTGGCATTGTTCGTGCCGAGAAGTCTGCCTGAATAATCGCGTCCCTCAACGGCTGGCGGTATTTCATTTGAAAGCCCGGCAATGCCGAGTATTGTTGGCATGATATCCGGGCTTGACATTATTAGCTCTGTATCGATTCCGGGAGCTATTTTGCCTGGATATCTTATAAGCATAGGCACATTCATGCTCTCGGCAAATGGCGAATTTTTCGGATCGTTGATGCCATGGCTGCACATCGTTTCACCATGGTCTGACGAAAAGATTACCAGCGTGTTGTCCGAAAGACCGAGACTGTCAAGGGCGCTGAGTATTCTCCCGAACTGTCGGTCAACTCCCGTTACAGACGCAAAATAGTATCTCACGCTCGGAGCCTTTGCCATAGTGGTGTCGGCATTCGGGCGCACATAAAGTTCACCTAAAGATTTTTCGGCATACAGTGCATAATCCTCCTCCGGACAATCCTCGGTGGAGCGGTATGGACTATGCGGCGGATTGTAACTTACCATCATAAAGAACGGCTTTTCAGGATCACGCACATTATCCTCATTGCAAATATATGCTATCGCCTTGTCGGTTTCATGTTCGGGTGACCATTGGCTAATTTCATGACGATTTCCTTCGGTGTCCCAGTAATGGGGGTGTTTATGAACGTCGAATGTACCGTAGCTGTACCAATAGTCAAAACCGTGGCGCTTTTCCGGAGGGGTATAAGCATCCCAGGCAGGGACCTGTGTCTCAACATAGTGTCCGGGATTCTGCGGGTCGTTGGGAGTAGGATGATTGGCATGCAGTTTACCTATATATGCGCAATTATAACCTGCGTTATGAAACACATCGCTGATACATGTTGCATCATCGCGCAAATCACTCACCGGACGATTCGCAACACAATTGGTGCTTATTCCGGAATTATGACTGAACATTCCGGTGAGCAACATACCTCGATGAGGAGAACTTAACGGAAAATTACTCTGACAGGAGGTAAGGACTTTCGATTGTTTCGCAAAGCCGTTCAGATTAGGCGTAATTACCGGGTCACCGGTAAAGGTGACTGAATCGCGGAATCCTTCCTCGCTCCAGAAACCCATTGCGTGGTTTCGCATCTGATCGGGAAATACATATATCACATTAGGCGCTTTCGCTATGGCAAGTGAAGCAGTGACCGATAGCATGCCGGTGATTAAGTGTCGCATTATTTAATCAATAAGGAGTTTTAGTGAAAAAGTGAAGACAATGAAAGCCCATTGTGACTTGCCATTGTCTTCACTATAAAGATTATGTGAAAAGTTCTATATTATTGCCAACCTGGGTTCTGAATGAGATCAGGGTTCTTGTCAATTTCACCGCTCGGTATAGGCCAGAGATAGTCTCGTTCAGAAACAGAGCGGGTGTAGAGGCTCTTGCTGCCTGTGATATACATCTCTTTTCTTCCGTTCAGTGTTTCAAGAAGACCCCAACGCTTCATGTCGAAGTAGCTGTGACCTTCACAAGCGAGTTCTACAGCACGCTCGTGGCGGATACGTGTGAAGACTTCATCTTTAGTGTTCGCGCTCAAGTAAGCGGGTCCGCTGTTTATACCGGGCATGCCGGCACGGGTGCGAACCTGATTAATCAGAGCGACGGCACCTGGCTGATCTCCGAGCTCGTTGAGACACTCAGCCTGCATGAGGAGTATGTCTGCGTAACGGATAAGCGGGAAATTGATAGGTGTGTCCTCACGATTGTTGATGGCTCCGTTCATATTTCCTTCCGGAACAAACTTACGCCACAGATATGCCTCATGGTTACCGTTCACATTGATGAAAGCACCGTCATTAGGAATACCCATACCTTTGAAAATTGCATATTCAAAAGTCTTGTTAGCATTCTTAGACCATCCGGCATAAGTAGTATAGGGAAGGATGATGGAAGCTGCCATACGGGGATCACGCTGAGAATACATCTCAAGCAGTTGATCCTTATAGGGAGTATATTCCAGGATTGCAGTCTTACCGGTGTTTGGTTTTGAATACCAAACCTCCTGTTTCACTGTATTGCTGCTAGTGTAATCGGGCACAACTTCATCCCAGTCAAATGGTCTTCCGTCTGCCCACTCGTATGAGTCAACAAATGTCGTTGCTGCCATAACATTGTTCCAGCATGATCCGTATGCTGCACGGGCACCGAGATAGAAACACATAGGCATACCTATATCCTGACCTACGCCACCGAGGTTCTGAATAGCGAAAATCATTTCTGAACTTTCGTCACCAGTCGGCTTGAACAGGTTGGCATAGTTTGCATAAAGTGCATATTTGCCAGAGTCGATAATATTCTTGAAGCAATCTGATGCTGCCTGGTACTGCTTGCCGTAGAGATAAACTTTACCTTTGAGGGCGGTTGCTGCACCGGAGGTAGCTCTGCCCGCATTGGCGGTGTTCCAAGATTCAGGCAGTGATGTTTCAGCATCCTTCAGGTCTGCTATAATGAAGTTACGCACTTCTTCAGCAGTGTTTCGAGGTTTCAGCATCTGTGTGAATTCTTCGGCAATGATGGTTGTTTCATCATAGATAGGCACACCACCGTAAAGATTCAACAGATTGAAATAGTACAAAGCTCTCATGAATTTTGCCTCACCTTTGTACTGTGCCTTGAGCTCGTCTGTCATATCTACTTTGTCGATATTCTGCAGCACATTGTTAGCGCGTGCGATACCCTCGTAGGTATATGTCCATGTATTGGAGAAGTAAGCGGCATTGACAGCCACAGTGCCTCGCTGAATTGTCTGATACGAGGGGTTGTCATAGCCGAATGACACTCCACCGAGACAGTCGAATGAGAAGTACATTCCAAATACATTATTGCTGTGCATCTGGCTGTAAACACCCATCATAGCCTGCTTGGCATGAGCCTCGGTCTTGAAGAATGTACCCGAACTCAACTGGTTGTCAGGGTAACGGTCGAGATCGTAGCAGCTTGAGAGCGATAATGTTGAAATAGTCGCTGCTGCTATTAGTATTTTATTGAATTTCATATTGCTCTTTCGATATTAGAATGTAACATTTATACCGAGCACAGCCTGACGCATGGTGGGATAGTTCATGCCGGAAACTTCAGGATCAAAGCCTTTGAATTTGGTAAAGGTGAAGAAGTTTTCAAGTGTGCCATAAATACGCACTTTGCTAAGCTGGCAAGCGTCTGTCCATTTAGAGGGAAGGGTATAGCCGAGCTCTATGTTACGTATCTTGAGGAACGCAAGGTTCTGGAGATAGAAGTCACTTGCCTGCTGGTTTATTGTGGTCTGGTACTGGAGAAGACGGGGATATGTAGCGTCTGTTCTGCCGGGATACCAGCGACCGTCAGCCACCTCTTTGTTAATCTGATAACCGTAGCGAACTGTCGGGGTGTTGTACGCAGTTGCTTGCCAGTAGCGTTTTGCGCCGAGCTGTGACTGCATGAGCATGCTGAAGTCAATACCTTTCCAGCTTGCGTTGAGGGTAAGACCCATATACCATTTGGGGTTGGGACCGTCAGACACAATCACACGGTCGTCAGCGTTGATGATACCGTCACCATTGGTGTCTTTATAGAGGAAGTCACCAAGCTGAGGTGTACCGTATGATGCGAAGGGATTAACAGGTCTGCCGTTGCTGCCCAGAGGAGCGTTGTCAATCATATCCTGTACAATTTTCATATCCTCTTCTGTCTGAAGAATGCGGTCAACTTTCAGGAGGTACTGTGAGTTGATTGAGTGACCTTCCCATATAAGGTTAGCACCTGAAATAGACATGCCGTCTTTATCTTTTCCACGGAATTTGTCAACTATGTTTGTAACGTAAGTAGCGTTTGCAGTAACACCGTATCTGAAATCACCGATATTGTCATTCCAGGTAGCGGTGAGCTCAAAGCCCTGGTTTGTCACACCTGCGCTGTTGAGTTTCGGCAGTGAAGTTGTTCCGTGAACAGAAGGAGCGGGAAGTGAGATAAGAATATTGGTAGTCTTTTTGTTGAAGTAGTCAACAACTGCTGAGAAGCGGTTGCGGAACAGGCTGAAATCAACACCAACGTCAAACACCTTGGTCTTTTCCCAAGTCACGAGTGAGTTGGGAATAGAATTCATTGCCATACCGGTAGCAAGAGCATTTCCGAGTACATAGCTCATACCTGAGTTGGTGTAAAGTGCCTGATAGTCATAGTTGCCGATAGAGTTGTTACCGAGCTCACCATAGCTTGCGCGGATTTTGAAAGAATTAAGACCCTTGTCAACAATACCCTGCATGAAAGGCTCCTGTTCAAGTCTCCAGCCTACAGAACCTGAAGGGAAGGTACCCCAGCGACGTTCTTTGGCGAAGCGGCTTGAACCGTCACGGCGAAGATTGAATTCAACGAGATATTTTTCAGCCCAGTTAAGGTTTACGCGGCCGAAGAAGCTGCGCATAGACCATTCGGTAGAGCTGCCGCTTGCGCTGGCATCGCCTGTGCAGGCACTCAGAGCCCATAGGTTAATGTCGATAAGATCCTGTTTTGATGCTGAGAAACTCTTAGAACGGTAAAGTTCATTAGAAGCACCAATCATGAGATTTAACTGGAGGTTGTCAAAGAATTTCTTGTCGTAACGACCGACAAAGTCATAGAAATAACGCTCTACTTTTGCATCGGAATTGCTGACTGATATCTTACCGGTGCTGTCGTATGTTATCTGATCGGTAAGGAAGTTCCAGCCCTGAGTAACTTTGGGTTTGTTGCGCTGCTCGGTGTCTGTCATCTGATAGTTGTAGCTTGCAGTGAATGACAGCCCTTCGTAAGGACGCAATGTGCCGTAAAATTTAGCACGGATGTTGTTTCTTCTGTTGTCACCCTGAATGCGGTTTGCACGGGAAATCGGGTTGTTAACCGCACATTGGCTGTCATCCTCAGGATTGTTCATAGCACCGAAACGACCGTCAGGAGCCTGGAATACCATACCGGGAGTTGTGGCAGAGGCGTATGTGAAGATATCACTTACTGAGCGTGCGCCGGCTTCGGTTATACCAACGTAACCGCTGGCATTGGTTCCGAGAGTAAGCCATTTCTTGACATCAGCTTCAACATTCACGCGACCGTTGTACTGTGTGTAGCCTGCGTTGGGCATAACACCAGGATTGTAGTTGTAGCCGAATGAACTGTAGAATCGGATTTTATCAGTACCACCGCTCATAGACACTACATGGTTGGTAGCAACCGATGATTTGAATGTTGCGTCTATCCAGTCGGTGTTAGGATATTTCAGCGGATCATTGGTGTTTGCGCGCCATTCTTCAATAATTGCGTCACTGAAGGTGTAGTTCTTTGAACCATAGGTATTTTCCATACCTTCATTGACAAGTTCCATATAGTCTGCATAATTGCTTACCGGAGTGAGGGTCTTGCGGATAGACTGGAATGAAACATATCCATGATAGTTCACCTTGATTGAACCTGCGGTACCTTTCTTTGTTGTGATGAGGATAACACCGTTAGCCGCACGTGAACCGTAGATAGCTGCCGATGCTGCATCCTTAAGTACTGACATTGACTCAATATCGGCGGGGTTCACTGTGTTTATACCAGCTTCCACTCCATCAATAATCACAAGAGGAGAAGCGGTGTTAAGTGTTCCGACACCACGCACTCGGATTGTGGCGTTGTTGTCACCGGGCTGGTTGGATGCGGATGTAACGTTAACACCTGCAGCAAGACCGGCAAGAGCCTGGGAAATGTTGGAAATGGGTCGGTTTTCAGCAATTTTTTCAACATTGATTGAAGAAACCGAACCAGTAAGGTTCACTTTTTTCTGCTGACCGTAACCCACAACAACAACTTCTTCAAGTGAAGTTTCGTCATCTTCAAGAGTTACATTGTAAATTGTTGCTCCTTTTGATGTTTTGACATTTTTTGGAAGAACCCCGATGCATGAGAACTCAAGCACACATCCTTCCGGAACTTTAAGAGAGTAGTTGCCGTCGGCATCAGTCATTGTGCCGATTTTAGCATTGCCTTGAACCTTGACAGTTGCACCTACCAGAGGCTCTCCGGCTGAGTCGAAAACCTGACCTTTAACTGTTACCAGGTTCTCGGCAGCGCTCACCGCGTAAGGTGAAGGAGCTGCATAGGCAGTCTGTGTACCCACCATGGGAAATGCACAGAGAGCAGCCATAGCCGCTACCGCCGACACCTTATTTATAAGGGAACGGTTTGCAGCAGCTTTGTTCTGTGTTGCCTTGTGAATCATAAGCTGGTTTAATTTAAGATTAAAAATAGTTAATAAGTATTTTCTTTAATTTCGTTTGGAGGGTATGCACCCTTTTAGCGGGGGTAAAAT
>JAIDQW010000139.1 GCA_029062075.1 Paramuribaculum sp. | reverse complement strand
CTTCTACATCATAAGCAAAGTAGGTGAACGTATTTCGAAACGCAACAAAGCTAAATCTCAGGGTGCTTCTCTCACATCCAGTGTATCAGCAGAACATCCCGATCATGATTCAGGTGAAGAGATTGCCGCTATTGTTATGGCTTTGCATGAGCATCTTGATGCCCATGATCAGGAGAACACTATCTTAACTATAAATAAGGTGAAGAAAGCTTATTCTCCATGGAGTTCCAAGATTTACGGTTTGCGTGAAGTGCCACGCCGATAATAGCCAACAGTTTTATTCTACCTTAATAATAAAAGACTAATCAAATGAAAGAATATAAGTATAAAATCAACGGCAACACATATAAAGTGGCCGTCGGTGATATAGACAACAATGTAGCTCAGGTGGAAGTTAATGGCATTCCATATAAGGTTGAGCTTGATAACACTAAAAAACCCGTAACAGTGGTATCAGCTCCCCGCCCCTCAGCAGCACCGAGAACAGAAAGTGGCGCAAAAGTCATCAATACACCTGCAGCCTCAGCTACCGGCGGTCACCAGGTTAAGGCTCCCCTGCCCGGTACCGTTTTATCAATAGCTGTAAAGGTAGGTGATATAGTTAAAGCTTCCGACACAGTAGCTATTCTCGAAGCGATGAAGATGGAAAACGCTATTCATGCAGGTCGCGATGGTGAAGTAGCTGCAATCAACGCTAATCCCGGAGACGCTCTTCTGGAGGGTGCTCCCATTGTAACCTTAAAGTAATATCCAACCCTAAGACGATTAAGATATGACAGAATTTTTCATATCAAACCTGAGGGATTTCTGGCATCTTACAGGTTTTTACAATGCTACATGGGAGCATTTTGTAATGCTCGCAGTAGGTCTTTTCTTTATCTGGCTTGCCATAAAGAAAGACTTTGAGCCAATGCTTCTTGTGCCGATAGGTTTCGGTATGCTCATCGGAAACATCCCGTTCAATACAGAGGCCGGTCTTGAAATCGGCATTTATGAGGAGGGTTCCGTACTGAACATTCTTTATAACGGTGTGAGCGCAGGCTGGTATCCACCGCTGATTTTCCTCGGCATCGGAGCAATGACCGACTTCTCGGCTCTTATCGCCAATCCAAAGCTCATGCTAATAGGTGCGGCGGCTCAGTTTGGTATCTTCGGTGCATACATGGTTGCTCTTCTTCTCGGGTTTGAACCTGACCAGGCAGGTGCAATTG
>JAIDQW010000138.1 GCA_029062075.1 Paramuribaculum sp. | reverse complement strand
GTTGTGATAGTTGGCATAGCCTTTTGTAAGAGCTTTCTCCATGCATTCAGCGGCTTTTTCAAGGCTACCCTTGTCGGCGAAATAGCATGCGGCGTAGTAGTTTATTGTGCCGTCGTTGTCCGGCTCGTTGATAAGGAGAGAGTTGATCCACGAATCAGCTTCGGCTTCTCTGTCAAGTCTGGCGAGGGCAAAGCCTCTGAGCGATTTCACATCCGAGGGATCACTTTCAAGTTCCGCTACCTTTTCATATATGCTTTTAGCGAGTTCTTTCTGGTTCAGTTTCTTATCGCAGAGCCACGCACGCTTCATGAGCAATTCGGGGTTTGCCGGCTCAGTGAGCAATGCTTCGGCAAGAGTTACTGATGCGCCGGAGGCGTCGCCGAGTGCAATCTGGGCATCGGCTTTTGCATTGAGTGCAGCCACGAGTCCCGGCTCCTTGTTGAGCGCTCTTGTGGCATTGGCGAGTGCTTCGGCGTTTTCTCCGAGTGCATTCAGAATATCAGCTTTCAGCGCGTAGTAGGGTGCGTTATCCGGTGTTGCGCTGATAGCATAGTCCGCGTTGGCGAGAGCTGTGTCGTACTGACCGAGCGCGAAGAAGCATTTGGCGAGTGAAGAGTTCAGTCCGGCGTAGGAGTAGAGCTTGTCGTTGAGAATCTTGTCGTAGTCGGAGATAGCCGAAGTGAAATTGTTATGAGACTCGGCAATAGCGGCTCTGATGTAGTAGAACATACCAGACCTCGGTGCCTGACGGATGGCTCTTGAGAGTCCGTTCATCACAGCGGGATAATTGGTGTTGGCAAGCTCCACTAGGGCGGCGAGTGCCTTGCCGTTTGCAGAATCATCGGTAGTGAGGGCAACGATATAATCGTCAACGGCTCCCTCGGCATTTCCCATCATAGTTCTGATACCGGCCCTGCGGATATATGAGTCGGCAGTGGAGGGGAACAGGTCAACGGCTCTGTCCGCATAGTCGTTTGCGGTGCCGATGTTGTTTTCCTTGACGGCAACTCTTGACAGACCGAACATAGCCTCCTGATTGTGAGGGAACGCGCGGAGCATCTTGGTATAGTCTGATTTTGCTTCGGTGTATTGTCCGAGGCTGAACTCTATATTGGCTCTCTGCTGGATGCAGGCGTATGATTCCGGGTTCAGTGCGAGAGCCGAGTTGATGTCATTGAGCGCATCGAGGTACTTGTGTCGCATCTCGTTGATAGAGGCTCTGAGGCGGTAGGCTCCGAACCGCACCTCCTTGGCATTTTCGGGAGCGTATCTCAGAGCGTGGTTCACATCATCGAGCGCTTTGAGGTAGTCGTCCTGGTTGTAGTACTCGGTTGCTCTTGCAAAGTATGTTTCGTAGTCCGATGGATTTTGTTCTATCATTTTGTCATACACTCCGATCACCGCTCTGGTCATGGGTGAGCCGTCGGTGGTCTGAGCATTTGCTGTAAATGCAGCTGCGATAAACGCGGCAATCAGGATTGAGGTGAATTTCATCTTGCAAATATTTGAATTGATTTATTATCGTGTCGGGGGTTATTCACTCTGTCGGGCTTGTGCCGCCATGTCGAGAATATGAAAAGTGTCGCAGGCTGATAGTGCGTCTGTTTCGGTTCTCAGTCTGTTGTTACCGAG
>JAIDQW010000137.1 GCA_029062075.1 Paramuribaculum sp. | reverse complement strand
TATCATAGGTATTCTCCTCATAATCTGGGCAAACTCATACGACAGTGCCGACGGTCAGTTGGCTCGGATGACCGGTCAGTATTCCAAACTCGGACGAATACTTGACGGACTGGCTGGAGACTTCTGGTTTGCCGCTATTTATATTTCCATTGCATTAAGATGCAGTGGTGGCAATAATTGGTTCGGCTATCCCACATGGCTCGTATGGACTATTATCGTAGTCGCCGCTTTGTGCCACATGTATCAGGCTGCCATAGCCGATTATTTTCGTCAGCTCCATCTTTTTGTACTCAAGAACTCAGGACAATCTGAATTTGACACCGTTGAAAGTCTTGAGCTACAGGCTGAAAAAGACAAGGAAGATGGTAAGGGTGTTGTCAGCCGTATTATTAGCAGACTATATATAGCATATACTAAGGTGCAATGGCTGGGCAACAACAATCTGGTAAAACTGATGCCTTATATAGCCACCACACCTATAGAACCCGCTCTCCGCGAGAAATTCCTTGCGGACAGCCGCAAGCTCTGCAAATGGGAGAACTTTCTCACATTCAACTGGCGCTCATTTTTCCTCTTTGCCGCCATTTTGATAAACAGTCCTCTTGTTTACCCTCTTGCCGAACTTACCATATTTAATATAGTGGTGATTTACCTCAAGGTAAGGCATAACAACCTGTGTAAGAAACTTCTTACAGATATCAAACATAGTGATAAGTGAAAAATATAGGCAAGTGGGTTAAGAACAGACTATGGATATTGCGTGCGGTTATTGCATCCAACATATCTGCCGTAGTTGATTTTGTTGCTTCATATATAGCCTTTCTGTTTCTTCCTTTTGTCATTTCCTCGTTATTTTCAGGTGATTACAATGCTGCCATTAGCGCGGCCATTGGAGCAATATGCGGCGGGATTACAAACTTTACGATAAACCTGAAGTGGACTTTCACTGATGCCAACGGAAGTAAAAAAGCAATGATGATCAAGTTTTTCCTGATATGGCTTGGCTCACTGTTGCTCAACTCCGGAGGCACAGAGCTTGCTTACCAGTACCTGAGTTCTGTTTTTGATAAGTCACCCATTCTGGAAGATGAATCACCTTACGCCATAGCCCGTCTCGGAGTTTCATTTATTGTATCCGTGGGTTGGAATCTTCCTTTACAGAAATATTTTGTATTCAGATAATCTGAATGAACTTTGACATTTCTGACAGTTGTTATAACTTTACAACATAAAAGAAAGTTTTTATGATTACTCCTGAAGAGAAGCTACATCTTGAAGAAGAAACGGTCAGAATGCTCAAAACCGTTTTTGACCCCGAAATACCGGTTGATATCTATAGTCTCGGTCTGGTATATAAAATTGATATTGACGATGAGGCGAATCTGAAAGTAGATATGACCTTAACCGCACCAAACTGTCCTGCAGCTGATTTTCTGGTTGAGGA
>JAIDQW010000136.1 GCA_029062075.1 Paramuribaculum sp. | reverse complement strand
CGTTAGGGTAGAGGATTGTAACTTTGCAGGTTCGCATGATGATGCGATCAATGTCCACGGCACAAACCTCCGGATTGTAGAGAAACTCTCAACGGATAAGTTGCTCCTTAGATTTATGCATCATCAAACGTATGGGATCAATGCATTCCATGTAGATGACACTGTGGCATTTGTGAATCCGAATACGATGTTGCGCACAAGTTATGCAGTGGTAAAACAAGTCGATAAGCTCAATCCGCGTACCATGTCAGTCACCCTTGACCGTCCTGTACCGGGAAATATTGAAGTTAACAAAACATGTTTGGAAAATATAACCTGTACTCCAACTGTTTATATTGGAGGTTGTTCATTTACACGACATAGTACACGCGGTATTTTGGTGACCACTCCTCGAAAAGTAGTAATAGAGAACAATAAATTTTCTCATCTTGGTATGGCTGCAATACTTATAGAGGGAGATGCGGCGGGTTGGTATGAATCCGGACCTGTAAAGGATGTCACTATATCCGGTAACGAGTTTATGGACTGTGGTTTCAATGGTTCCACAGCAGGTGCAACTATAGCGCTCAATCCATCAAATAAAGTTATAAATCCCAGACAACCGGTACATGAGAATGTGAGGATTACCGGCAATCGTTTCAATACCTTCGGAAGACCTATCCTTTATGCAAAATCAACCTCAGGCATAGTTTTCAGTGACAATGCAGTTGAAGGGAATTATAAGCCGCTTTTTATTCTGAATGGTTGCATGAATGTGAAAATATTAGACAACTTCATGGTGATTCCGGAGATAAAGCAATCGGATTGCATTAACATTAAAGTCTCAAAAGCGAATCAAAAATAAATTAGGAATTATCATGGTTGGCTCAATTTATTCCTTAATGTCAGGATGTTTTAAACTCTCCGTAAGTCTGCTGATGATTGTGATATCATCTTCAGAATCCCTTTATTCTCAGACAAATCCCCGGTTTACCGTATCTCAAAACCTTGAGGATTTTGAGTTTGCTCTCCAGGAACTGGAAAGTAGTTATGCCGGGTTTGACACTTATGTTAACGATGCTACCCGTGAAGAATACGACTCTATAGTTTCTGTCCTGAGATTGCAGATTGAATCAGGAAAAAGGGCCGGATATGACGCTGCACTGTTCCTGTATTCCTGGTTTGATGACGGGCATCTTGGATTGGATCTGGGGAGCTTTCAGGAAACAGGGAAATATTTGTCGGACCGAAGAAAGTATCATCCTTACAAAATGATTCAGCCATATTTGCCTGAACCAACGGCAATGCCGGTTTCAACGGGGACATTTTTGATACGGTTGCCGGAGTTTGATGAGGAAATTGTATCTCCCGAATGGCTTGAAAGTGCGATTCATGGCTTCAACTCATCAGGCTGTGATAATCTCATATTTGATTTGCGTGATAACGGAGGTGGCGATGAACGGATATGGCATCCGTTGCTGGGGTTGCTCTATGACCATTCGGGTACAACAAAAAGTGTGGAGTTCAGGATGTCAGACAATAATATATCATTTCTGAGACAGCTTGAGGACGAGTTTCCTGAGGCAAAAATGATTCTTGAGAAGTACAACCGTACTCATGAGCCTTATGTTCGTCTGACAGATAATGAAGATATTGATATTGTTGTTCCGGAATATAATGGGAAGAAACCCCTTAAAGTCGCTTTCATCATAGATGCCAACAACGGGTCAGCAACTGAAGAGTTGCTGATTCAGGCAAAGGCGATTTCAGACAGAGTTTTATTTTATGGAAAAGAAAATACTGGTGGGTGTCTGGATTGCTCCTCTGTTAGAGAATCTATTTTGCCTAACAGTGGATTTCCACTTTTCATTCCCACGGCAAGGTCATGCAGACTACCGGAT
>JAIDQW010000135.1 GCA_029062075.1 Paramuribaculum sp. | reverse complement strand
CATATACTAAGTATGGCTATTTCCCAACCGATCTCACCCCCGCTGAATCGGTTTCATCTACGCTTGAAAGTTGCTACGATGACTATGCGGCGGCTAATATGGCTTCACTGCTCGGAAATACTGAAGATGAGAAGATATTCCGCGAAAGAGCCGACTACTATAAAAATCTCTTTGACTCACAGACCGGATTTATGCGGCCCAAACTTTCCGACGGCTCGTGGAAAACGCCATTTGACCCCTCTGGTGTGAGTCATGCGGAAAGTACAGGTGGAGACTACACCGAAGGTAACGCTTGGCAATACACTTGGCATGTTTTGCATGATGTCCCCGGTCTCATAAACCTCTTCGGTGGTCAAGACAAATTCGTCACAAAACTTGATTCTGTGTTCACCACTACTCTTATCACCTCACAGAGCGATGTCACGGGACTCATCGGTCAATATGCTCACGGCAACGAGCCGAGCCATCATGTGATATACCTATACACTCTCGCAGGAAAACCTGAACGCACCCACGAGCTTGTTCGCGAAGTGTTTGACCGCTTCTACCGTCCTGAGCCGGATGGACTCAGCGGTAATGATGACTGCGGTCAGATGTCTGCCTGGTACATGTTCTCCGCTATGGGCTTCTACCCTGTTGACCCTGTGAGCGCGCAATATGTTTTGGGAGCACCGCAGATGCCGGGATTCAAACTGCATCTCGCTGACAACAAAATTTTTGAAATAAAAGCAGAAGAATTGTCTGATAAAGCTAAATATGTTGAGAAAGTTACCCTTAACGGAAAGCAGCATCTGTCACCTTATATCAGCCACTCAGACATCACTTCTGGAGGCAATCTTGTGTTCAAGATGACTGAAGACAAATCTAAAGCGATAAAATTCAACTACTAACATATACTTATAATCTTATAAAATGAGTAAATATCCTAAAATCGGAATACGTCCTACTATTGACGGTCGTCAGGGAGGGGTACGTGAAAGCCTTGAAGAAAAAACTATGGCTCTGGCAAAAGCTGTGGCTGAACTCATCTCTAAAAATCTTCGTAACGGTGACGGCTCACCCGTTGAATGCGTGATAGCTGACTCTACTATAGGCAGAGTGGCGGAGACCGCTGCTTGTGCCGAAAAATTCGAGCGCGAAGGAGTTGGCGCCACTATCACAGTTACCTCATGCTGGTGCTACGGTGCTGAAACCATGGATATGAATCCCTATTGGCCCAAAGCTGTCTGGGGATTTAACGGCAATGAAAGACCCGGATCCTTTTATCTAGCTGCCGTTCTTGCTGCACATGCA
>JAIDQW010000134.1 GCA_029062075.1 Paramuribaculum sp. | reverse complement strand
CCGTTATATCCCTCGTAATCATCGCCCAAATAATGATTCAATGCTATAAGTGCCAGTGAATCAGACAGCATCACACTCTGCGAGTATGGTGACACTATTCCATATATCTCTTCGGGGAAATTTATTTCAGGAAAACTCTTACCGAATCCTGATTTAATCTCGCCCAAACGGCTCTCTATATCCGGTATCTTGTCCCCGATACGGTTCTCTATATCCGGATAAAACACCTTTACCGCTTGAGAACTGCTATAATCTTGCCAAAAGGACTCAATGTTCTCCTTGTCAATTCCGCTATATTTTTTCCAAAGCTCAACACCCTCGGTCATATCTTCCGAAAGTGGAGCTCCTGAATATGCTGCACTGTCCGCACGGATAATCCTTACCGCTTCCGGTTTGTCACAACCGCTAAGCAGGGTTATACAGCACACACATATAATAATGTCACATATTTTGAAACCGGTTCTCATTCTTATTTAGTTATGCAAATATAACAATCTCAAAGAGATGCAGCCAATTGATTAAACCATTATTAACATTGCGTTTAAGCCGAAAGTGGCTAAATTTGCACCATATATTTACCTTAAATTAAAAATATGACTTCCGTAGTTGACCGTTTTCTCCAATATGTCAAATTTGATACTCAGAGTGACGAACTTACACAAATGACCCCCTCCACTCCTGGTCAGATGATTTTTGCACAGCATCTTGAAAAAGAGCTCAAAGAGCTGGGTCTTACCGAAATAACTCTTGATGAAAACGGATATCTGATGGCTACTCTTCCCGCAACACCGGGAATGGAAAACGTTCCCGTCATCGGATTCATTGCTCACCTCGACACATCACCTGACGCTTCCGGCAGACATGTCAATCCAAGAATCGTTAAGGCATACGATGGTAAGGATATCACTCTCAACGCTGAAAACGCCATTGTGCTCCGACCCGAAGAGTTCCCGGAACTGCTTGACTATATCGGTCAAGATCTTATTGTTACCGATGGCAATACTCTGCTCGGTGCTGATGACAAGGCGGGCATTGCGGAAATCATCACTGCGGTTGACTACCTCATGAAGCACCCCGAAATCAAGCACGGCAAAATCCGCGTGGCATTCAATCCCGATGAGGAGATTGGAATGGGAGCGCATAAGTTTGATGTTGAACGCTTCGGAGCAAAATGGGCATACACTATGGACGGTGGTGCTGTTGGCGAGCTCGAATTTGAAAACTTCAATGCTGCGGTAGCCAAGGTTACATTCCACGGTAGAAACGTTCATCCCGGTTCCCCCAAGCATAAAATGATCAATTCTATCAGAATAGCCAATCAGTTTGCAATCATGCTCCCCAGATGGGAAACCCCCGAACACACGGAAGGCTATGAAGGGTTCTATCACCTCACATCTATTGAAGGCACCGTCGAAAAGACTGTTCTCACTTATATTATCAGTTACCATGACCGCCACCGCTTTGAGCGTAGAAAAAAAGAGCTTG
>JAIDQW010000133.1 GCA_029062075.1 Paramuribaculum sp. | reverse complement strand
ATGCTCAGCGGAGGCAGGTACTCGCAGACAATCGTGGAGATTTTCAATATGCAGAATCATGCCGATTTCCGCTTTAGAGTTCCCGAGGTGTGGGCAAATGTTAATGCAAAGACATATAATCTGAATTCCAAGAAACTCAACACCTGGTATGTTATACCCTGTGTACGCACGGTTGAACAGGAGGAGGCTTACGCCGGATCTTCGTTTGCCGTGAGAATTGACAATGTGGCTTTTGACCCTGACGGGGAGGAAATTCCCGACTATTTGCAGGAGTCGCAACCTAATGTCAAGTACAGCCGGAATATTCCGAATATCAAATATAAAGCTGTAGGTAAGATTTTCCTCGGTTCTTACAAATGGGATAGTAAGACTCTCTCCGAAGTATATAACGAGGGCATAGCTTTCTCATCCCGTCCTTCCGCTCTCAACGGATTCTATCGTTTTGTGCCCGTAGTGCCGGGCAGTAATCAGCAAGGCTATGTTAGAGTTGAGGTGCTCAGTGAAGACAACACCGTGATAAGTAAAGGCGAGGGATACCTCACTCCGGCAATGGGTTACACTGCCTTCACTGTGCCTCTGGTTTACGAATCATTCGGCACCAAGGCAGCAAGAATCAAGGTTATGGTAGCAGCTTCGCCGGAAGTCGGGTCTGTGGCTCACGAAACAGAGGCTATAGTCACAGTAGGTGATCCTAAAACATCAACAAGTATCGGCAGCTCTCTATGGATAGATGAACTCGCGTTTTCATATTAAAACAACATTATCACATTATAAATGAATCTACTTCGAAAAATATCAGCGGCATTGGTGGTGACGGCGGCTATTACGGCTCCTTTAGCTGCAAATGCTCAGGAACCCTTCAAGAGGGGACTCGAATATGTGTCGTTTATACCTAAGGGACAGTGGATAACAGGTGTGAGCGTAAACTACTCTCAGAGCGACCAGGATAACTATCAGTTTCTGGTAATCGAGAATATCAATGGCGACACCTACTCTTTCAAGGTCAGTCCCACTCTGATGTACTGTTTCAAAGACAACCTTGCTGCCGGAGGCAAATTCAGCTACACCAGGTCAAGGGCAAGGATAAACTCAGCTTCGCTGATTCTTGACAGCGAAACGAGTTATGATGTGGATCATCTTTATGCGATCACCTCAAATTATTACGGTACTGCCGTTTTCAGAAATTATTTTTCACTCGGCAGCGGAATGCGCTTCGGCATGTTCAATGAGGTGCAGCTCGAACTCGGTGGTGGGCAGAGCAAGTTGACCAATAGTGTGGGAGAGGATTTCACCGGAACATTTGAGCGCAATTTCAGTCTGAATATCGGGCTCACTCCGGGCATGGTGATGTTTTTGAATTGCTATTCAGCTATCGAGGTGAATATCGGTGTACTCGGA
>JAIDQW010000132.1 GCA_029062075.1 Paramuribaculum sp. | reverse complement strand
AAGAATATGTTCTTCCGAGAGTAAAAGTAGCCGATGGAGTGATTGCAACAGCCGCTCTTGCTTCTGCTGAATCTGTAGTACCTGCAATAGCACCTGATAAGTTCCAGCGTATTATCAACGAAAAATATTCAGCTGATATTCGCTTCCTTATCAACCAGGCAACAATCCGCCCGGTAGAACTGAAAACAGCACAGATGGAAACTTTCAATAAAGATCTGTCAAGCGTTCATTCGGACACCGCTAAGGTTATTAAGGAAATAAATATTTCTTCTTATGCTTCTCCCGATGGTTCATACGAATTCAATACTAAATTAGCCGAAAAACGTGAGATTAACACCACGTCATATCTCGAAAACCAGCTTAAGAAAGATAAAATCACTGAATTTGGTGAGCTTACAGCTCAGTTTACACCAGAAGACTGGGAAGGTTTCCAGAAACTTGTTGCTCAAAGCAATATTCAGGACAAGGATCTGATTCTAAGCGTTCTCTCTATGTACAAAGACCCCGAGCAGCGTGAAAAAGAAATCCGTAACCTCTCATCTGTATTTGAAACACTTGAAACAGACATACTTCCTCAACTTCGTTACTCTCGCATAACTGCCTCAGTAGATGTTATAGGTAAGAGCGATGAACAGATTAATAAACTTTTTGACACTAACCCTGCTGAGCTCACTGTTGACGAAATGCTTTATGCAGCAACTCTTACCGATAACCTCGCTCGTCGCAAAGCTATATATCAAGCGGTTACAAAGTACTATCCCAACGACTTCCGTGGCTTCAACAACCTCGGTGCAATTCAGTATCAGGAAAAAGATTACGCTGCTGCTCAGGCAAGCTTCCAGAAAGCAGAAAAATTAGCGCCGAAGAATGCCGAAGTGCAGATGAACCTTGGACTTATCGCTATGATAAACCATGATTATGCTACTGCCAACCGATGCTTTGGTAACGCAGGTGGTCTTGATGATCTCGGAAATGCACTTGGTGTATATTATCTAAAACAGGGAAATCCATCTGCAGCCGTAAGAGCATTTGGAAATAGCAAGACAAACAATGCAGCTGTAGCTCAGATTCTTGCAAAAGATTACAGTAAAGCAAAAGTTACACTTGCGTCAATCCCAGCTCCTGATGCCACCACTTATTATCTGTTGGCTGTTGTTGGTGCACGTACTAATAACTCACAGATGGTAACATCAAGCCTTCGCCAGGCGATCAAATTGAATAAAGATTTTGCTTCACGCGCTGCCAACGATATTGAATTCTCAAAATTCAACCTTACCGGCGTATTGAACTAAACGATAATACTTTGATAGAAATAGGCACGGTATGATAAAAACCGTGCCTATTTTATTTTCTTGATATTGATAATTTAGAAAAATTCAATACCTTTGTAAAAAACTTTGCGGCAGTGGCTCAGTTGGTAGAGCATTGGCTTCCCAAGCCGAGGGTCGCGGGTTCGAGTCCCGTCTGCCGCTCCAATAATTCTCCAATCTCCCCGAAGTAATTCTACTCCAAGATAGACTAATATTCAAGAGCCCACTATTTTAACGAATCAGTTAAACAGTGACGGATTATGGGAATCACCTAATTTTTGCATGAAAATAGCGAAAAGTAGTTGCAGCCGCTTCTTCTAATTCGTTCAGCGAGGCAAAGGCGTTGGTTGATTTGGCTGGGGTTATGAGTCGTCATGTCGGTGCGATGTACAGCTATAGGGCAGAGTATGGGAGACCGAGGAGGAAAGGGCACATCTCTATTGCGAGGCAATATGGCTGGAGCGGTGGAGAAACCGAAACCGGGCGCAACTTATCACGTCACTATTCAGCGAGGATAGGAATTAACCCCATGGCATACCCGAACTTGTGTTGGGATTATTTGGATTTGATCCACCTTTGCGGTCAGATGCCATAACCTTAAAAAATCCGATAACACCAATAACTAATGCTATCAGCATGCCCCAGCAAACAATGTTGCAAACTATAACAAATATTATATGATAAAGGTACGACATACGTAATGTTGTATTAAACTGCTTGAAGATAGTAAATTTAATCCGATATGGCAAACTTTTTGACTATATTTTTAACCTCAGTGGTAATTTTACACAAAATATTACTGGGATGACTGACGCAACCGGCAAATTTACCGGTGCTCTTTCTGGGGCAACCGAAAAAGTTCAAAAGGTTGTTGCTGTATTGGGTTCATTTGATTATGCTAAAAATATAGCTCAGAGCATAGCAGACGGATTTAATCAGCTCAGTAATGCCGGTGTAACGCTGGACTGTCAGATGCACGACCTCAGCGCGGTTGCCGGTGTTACTGGTGACGGGCTGAAACAAATTGAGGCCTTTGCGCGACAGAGTGCAAAGGCTTTCGGAACAGATGCGGCGGTTGCCGTCAAGGGTTACAAGTAGCTTCTCTCACAGCTTAGCCCGGAACTGGGTAAATATCCCGAAGCCCTCAGCGCAATGGGCGACTGCATACAGACGACCAGCAAGCTGATGGACGGTGACGGTGTAGCTGCAGCACAGGTTCTGACTACTGCCATGAACCAGTACGGTGTAAGCATGGAGGATCCAATGGCCGCCAGCGAGGAAATGGCGCGTATGATGAACGTAATGGCGGCAGCCGGTCAGGCAGGATCCGCGGAGCTTCCGGCAATCAGTATAGCCCTCTTCTCAGCCCCCCGAATATCTTGATTCGGATTCTGTTACAAAGTTTATCATTTTATTTGATAATGCCCTTAAAAAAACTACAGCACCTGCCGAAAATGATGAATTTGAACCTTCAGTATATAAATTTGAATATAAAAATTTAGATTAACTGCTTAATTTTGTTGCTTATATGAATGATTATGCGTAAATTTGCAAGCCATTACAAAGTACCGCCTTACCAGCGAC
>JAIDQW010000131.1 GCA_029062075.1 Paramuribaculum sp. | reverse complement strand
ACTAATATCTTTTCGTGGGGGAGGTCGTTTTATCGACATAAACCATAATGAAGATGAGAAGATTGACTACATTATTCAAAACTACTCCCAGTACTCAAAATTCGATAGCGAGAGAGCATATTTCGATTATATGGCTTCTGCCGATGTAAATTTATTGAGCATTGCTTCAATAACTGTTACAAGAAATGAAGCGGCTAATATGCTGACGGAATGGACTAATGTATATAATTGGGAAAAAATTAAAGAGGAATTAGATAATCTTTCCAAGAGAAACGCTTCTAAGGATAATACCCTCAAATTCATTGATGCACCATCTCGACTTGAATTTCTTACTGCTCTCGCAATAAAATCAAAGTTGCCTCATGTAGAGGTTATACCAAACTATCCAATTGATGACACCGGGCTTCCTACTTCAACTGCTGGTGGAGGCATAGGAGATATTGAATGTATTGAAACTCAAAAGGCTGTCCTTGTTGAAGTTACAATGGCACAAGGACGAACTCAAACTATGATGGAAATTTGGCCGATTGAACGCCACCTGGTAGAGTTTAAAGAGAAATATACTGACGATTCTGAAAGTATTTTTATCGCCCCTTCAATTTACCCCGATAGTATCAAGCAGATAAAATGGGTGGCTTATGAGTCCAATGGTAAAAATCGCATCCGCCCTTATAAAATTGAGGACTTTGTAAACTTCCTTGAGTCAGCGGACCATCTTTATGCAGTGTAATTATGGAAATTGATAGGGACATTGACTTGCGCATTTCAAAATCTTACAATCGGTATTTAGTTGCCCAAACTAATAAATATCCGTCTTTATTTAAA
The DNA here is from genome assembly GCA_029062075.1 of Paramuribaculum sp. GTDB lineage: Bacteria > Bacteroidota > Bacteroidia > Bacteroidales > Muribaculaceae > Paramuribaculum. The sequence continues at coordinate 1,704 of JAIDQW010000131.1, read as the reverse complement.
TATTGCGATTTTAATGGTGGAAAGCAAATGTTATCCGGTATGAATATCCAATTTACAAGAGCCGATAGTCTTAACGATGAGTTTGAGATGAATCTCTCAAAAACGAATATTCAAACTCACATTGAAGATTTACGGCAAATTGGTATTCCAGAACATATACTTTCAAAAAAACTGGAAGAAACCATTGACTTTTTTAGGGGAATAGGAATATGTAGTTGTGGTAAATCTGCTCAGAATGAAGTTCTTTGGGAAAGATATGCCTCAACTGAGGGTATTGAAGATGGAATTTGTATAGAACTTGACCAAGACAAAGTTATAAATCATTTACTCACTAAAAATGTTAAAATAATGACTTTGCTTGTTAGTTATTATGACAACGTTTCTGAGATATTACCTTGGGATTTGTTTTTAGGCAGTACTATAGAAAAACAGTTTTTCCTTAGGTTGTTATATACATCTAAATTAAAGAGTAAATGGGAGGCGGAAGATGAAATTAGATTTATATATTCCGAACCGTTTCCCGATAAACATTTTAGGCCATTGCTTTCTTCAAAATGTTTAAAGTCTGTTTATTTTGGCAAAGATATGTCAAAGAAACAACGAATAGAAATTGGTCAAATATTAAATCGACATCCTCATATCAAGCGATATTTTTCACATTAAGGAGTTGCGGTGAAACCGCCGCGCTTTCGTGAACGGAGCCTCGGTCTCCGCCATACGACTTCAATCACATAACTCATTCAACCCTTCGGACACCTACGAGGGGTTTTGTTGTATATGGACTATTCGCTCAGATGATATTTCGCCTGAATAGGAATTTTTACCGTTCATTTTGCCCTTTGAGGGATTTGAAACTCTACGACCAAGATCCATTTGTTGCATCGCCCCACATCGGGCCGATTATCTTTTTCTGCACCTCCTCTGTCGGGGTTCTTGACTTAGTCAAGCGCAGGGGGAGATGACAAATTATCCAAGTGTCGTCTAACTATTGTATAGAAAAGATGGACAGGGCAAATGACTCACAGTGTCCATCTTTATGGCATTGCCTCGGCACTACGGAACCTCATATAAATCACTGCCAAAAAGCCTTAATCACTAAGGCTTTGGCTCTACCAAATCCCGATAATTTCATACTTTCAAGGATTGACAAATAGTTGCATAGTCAACTATTTTTCAATCCGGATTGTTCTATATGTACTATGACAAATATGTTGGAATATCAAATGCCAAACGTAGGCTGCCTTATAGGCTCGGTCTATCAACAGCAATTATCCGGCTTGTCAGCCGCTTTAGCTGATGCAGGGCTCGACATCATACCGTCGGAATATCTCGTTCTCCGCAGTCTTTACAGCCATGACGGCATGCAGCAATGCGATGTGGCGGCTTTGCTGGGAAAGGACAAAGCCGGAGTGAGCCGCTGCGTGGGAGCAATGGAGCGGAAAGGTCTGGTAAGAACCGAGATCGTAAGCCATAAATGCCGGAGAGTCTGGCTCACTGACAGAGGTTGGGAGTTGGAGCCTGTGCTGTTGAAAATTGCCGGAGAGCGTCACAAAGCTCTTAAACAGCTTGTCGGGGACAAGGATATGGAGACATTTGTCAAGGTACTGAAATTAATACTTACACAAAAATAAGAAAGGACAACTATTATGATGACACTTACTATCTGGAGCGACTTTGCATGCCCGTACTGCTACATTGGTGAAA
>JAIDQW010000130.1 GCA_029062075.1 Paramuribaculum sp. | reverse complement strand
TGGTGCAACAATCATCCGGATGAAAAGCCCGATGAAAAGCTGTTTACCTATCCCGGACCAAATCCGCAGTCAAAGGAAACCTCAATCCTTATGATGGCTGATGCTGTCGAAGCGGCATCAAGAAGTCTCAGAGACCATACTCCTGAAAACATTACCGCACTTGTTAACAAAATCATTGACTCTCAGATAGAGGACGGTCTGCATGACGACTCCCCGATGTCATTCAGAGACGTAAAGGAGATTAAAGATATTTTTGCCAGCCGGCTGCGCACAATGTACCATGCCCGCATTTCATATCCGGACAGAATCAAGCCTGAAGATTCCGCTGAAAAAAACACAACTCCAGCAACATGAAAATATTGAAATCCCTCCTTATTATAATCATAACGGCAGCCGTGTCTCTTAATGCGGGCGCGCAGAGCGGTATAACGCCACAGCTCAAGATAGAAAAACCTAACCTTGAAGCTATAAAGGCAGCCACTTACGATGCAACCTCCCCTTACTATTACCCGAGACTGATGAAAGAGTATATGAAAAACGACACTCTGATGAAGCTGGACAAATTCAGGCATCTATATTTCGGATATATGTTTCAGGAGGATTATAACCCTTACCGTCCCAAAGCAGTGAAAGGATCCGTGCCGGACCCGTCGGAAAACCCCTCGCTCACCCGAACCGAATGTGACTCGGTTATATCGCTTTGTGAAAAGGCGCTTGAAGACAATCCGTTTGACCTGACAAACATGATGCGTCTCATATCGGCACTCCATCTGAAAGGAAAAAATAACCTTGCAAATATTTGGCAGTACAAGCTCAATTATATTCTCATGACCATTGCTTCTTCTGGCACCGGACTTGACGAAGAGAACGCCTGGTATGTGGTTGAGCCGCAACACGAGTATGTGCTGCTTGCAGCAATGGGGCATAAGGCGGTAAACCATCTATTCTATGCCCCTTACTACGAATATATACAGATAAGCAAGAGCGACCCGTCGGCAGCCGACGGATATTACTTCAACATCAAGACCATACTTGATGAATACTACCGGAAATATCCGGAAGAGAAATAAGCTACAGAATACCGAGACTGCGGAACATCCGGGCGTATGCCTCAGCTTTTTTTGCCACAGGGAGCGGGTATGCCCTGCTGGTTGAAGGCATCCTCCAGATAGTCAGCTTTCTGCCGAGATACTCCGTTTCAACAAAAGATCCTGTTTGCGGCACCCCTGTTCCGGTAATAGAGGCAATAACCCCTGCGGCTTTCTCGCCTGTTGTTGCTATAGCCCGGCAATCGGGCATGAGATTCAGCAATGCCTCAAGATTGACCGGCTCCACTATTTCAAGATATTTGTCGGATGCGTTATCCTTGAGGCGTCGCACCTTAGCGCCGGTATCATTCATAGCTATTCCGCGCTCGGTGAGAAAATCCTTGATATCCTCGAGCCTGAAACTTTTTGAAATTCCGTTCCAGAACCGGTCGGGATTATCATAAAAGGCAAGTCCAATCACCCTCCAGAAATCATTGATTTTGTTAGGGTAGTAAAAATCCATGCTCCACCTGTTGCTTTTGGGTGGAAAAGTGCCCATTATAAGCACCTTTGCTTTATCCGGGATAAAAGGTTGCCAGGGATGGGATTCAATTGGAAGTCTATCAATATCTGTTTCCATAATCTCTTTTTATAGAAAACGCTTTTACAAGGCGAGAGGTTCTAAAAACAATAAATCGGTGAAGCGTGTTATAATTTTAGAAATATTAAACATCATTCACATTATGCTAAAAAAGATAGCGGCGATTGCCATAGCTACAGTTGCGGTTTCAGCTACCGCTCAGACCAATAGTCTGGCTGACGCTCAAATTGATTCACTGCTGAAAAGCCACAAGATTGTTTTTCTTGACGGCAAACCATCTGATTCAGACGAGAAAGATAGAATTATCGACTCTCTGAGAACCAGGATCACTGAATTCTATTACGACCAGTTCCGCCATTTTTCCGACCCTGACGCTCCTTATTTTCTGTTCCTCAGCAGAGATGCACAGCTTGCCATGGGTATAGGTGGTGCGGTGAGAATGAGAGCTTACTACGACTGGGACGGTGCACAGCCCTCACCGGGATTCGCTCCTTATCTTATTCCGATGACAAAAGACCCCGCCAACAGGCGTCATTTTGACACTACTCCTGCCGGTACAAGCCTGTTCTTCAGAGTTATCGGGCGGAACAAAGTTCTCGGCAACTACCAGTTATATATCGAAGCCAATTTCAACGGATATCAGTCACGGGACTTTCACCTGAAAAAAGCCTACGCAATTGTCAACGACTTCACTATCGGTTACGCCAACTCAACTTTCTCTGACCCTGCGGCTGTTCCTCCTACGGTTGATGCACAGGGTCCGGCAAACAAGATCAGCCCTACCGCCACTCTAATCAGATATATGCCGGTGATAAAGGAGAAATGGGTATTTGCCGTTTCCGGCGAAACTCCCTCCAATTCGCTCGGAGTGGATGGCGAACACACCAAGAAAGTGTCAAACTGGATGCCTGACTGGGCTGCTTTCGCTCAATACCAATGGATGAAAGGTCAGCACGTGCGCCTCAGTGGAATAGTGCGCACATTGTCTTACCGCGACCTGGTGAGCGAGCAAAACCACAATATAGCCGGCTGGGGAGTGCAGTTGAGCTCTGTGTCGCATCCCGCCGATCCGCTAACTTTGTATTTAACGGCATCTTACGGTAAGGGCTATGCAGGCACCGGAGGTGACCTCTCGATAGGCAGCTACGACCTTGTTGCAAATCCCGATATAACAGGCAAAATGTATGCTCCCGCATCCTACGGCTGGTGCCTCGGACTGCAATATAACTTCCGCCCGAACCTGTTCGTATCTGCCAACGCGAGCCAGACCCGCTACCTTCCGCAGCACACTGTGAACCCTGCTGAATACCGCTATGGCATAGCAGCGGCGGTGAACGTATTCTGGAATCTTACACCAAGAATTCAGGTGGGAGCTGAATATGACTACGGTGTGCGCCACGACTTCAGCGGAGCAAGCCGCAGTGCCAACAGAGTCGGTGCGATGTGTATGTTCAGCTTCTAAGAGTTTTTAAGAATATCAATCTGAGGAGGTGCGTTTCTTACTCGCCTCCTCAAATTTCGCTTTCATGGTGGGATTGCCGTGAGTGAGACGCTTCACGGTGAGTGCTTCCGCCTTATCATTGGCAAGGCGGAGATTATTCTCGCTGCCGAGCAGATTAGCCTTAATTTTATTCAGTCGCTCTATTGTCTTGTCAATCTCCTGAATGGCAGTATTGAATTTTTCACTTGCAAGACGGTAATTGTAGCCAAACTTGCTCTTGAACTCCTCAAGCCGCTCCTCGAAATTAGTAACATCCACATTCTGGGCACGCGCCTTGATAAGCTCCCGCTTATACTCAACACTCTTTATCGATGCATTGCACAGCAAGGAGATGAGAGGCATAAAAAACTGAGGGCGCACAACATACATCTTTTCATACCGGTAGGACACATCCACAATGCCGCTATTGTAAAGATCGCTGTCCGCTTCAAGCAGCGACACAAGCACCGCGTATTCGCAGCCCTTAGCTTTTCTGTCTTTGTCAAGCTTGGCGAAGAAATCCTCATTCTTGTGCTTGGTAAGGGTGGAATCGGCTTCATTCTTCATCTCAAACATGATGGATATATACTCCGTGCCGTCAGCATCAAAGTCACGGAAAATAAAATCGCCTTTTGAGCCACCGGAAGCATCGTTATCCTTCTCGAAATATGCTCTCGGAAACTGATATGGTCTCACCTTGGCAAACTCATTCGCGCAGTGCACCTCAAGGGTTTCACCGAGCATTTTGGTTGACATCAGCGCCTTCATATTCTTATAGTGCTCCACAAGCTCCATGCTCTGTTTCAGCTCCTGAGCATGATGCTCCTTCATAGCCTCGCGCTGAATAGCCGCCTCGGTGAGTTTAGCTTCGGCATCGCTCTTTATTGCAGCAATCTCACGCTCCTTAGCCATCAGGGTGGTGTTGAAGCGCTCCTTCTCCTCAAGCACAGCTATGCGGGTGCGGTTGTCGGCATCTTCAAGCGACGACTTAATCTTATCCATGTCGCGGTTCAGTTCCGACACCACCGCCCTTTCACGAGCCTGATACATCTGCTCGGCATCATCAAGCTTGCGCTTTGCCTCCTGAGCCTCGGCAACCGCCTTATCGTACTTGCTCATCATATCGGCAAGCTGCTGCCTGTAGCTCACCTCAACTGCGAGCAGCTTCTCCTTGCTGTCAAACTCCATCTGTTTTCGGCTCTTCTCAGCCTCCATTTTCGCAAGCTCTGCTTTGCTTTCCAGCTCTCGGCAGTACTGCGCTTTAACGTCTGCCAGCCTCTTCTCCACCTCCTGCTCAAAAGCTTGGTCTCTCACCTGAGAAGCTATGGAGTTGAAACTTTCACGATCTACTTGAAACACATGGCCGCACTTAGGGCATTTAAGTTCATTCATCACCATTTCAGCTAATAGTTATGCAAATATTACGAAAAAAAATCGAACCGCCGGCTCACTGTAAGGAATTGTCTTCCATT
>JAIDQW010000013.1 GCA_029062075.1 Paramuribaculum sp. | reverse complement strand
GTGTAGGGGACACCTCTCTCCAAGTCCTTAAGGTACTCGAAGCCTTTGTACCAGTGGGGATCGTAAGTCCATTCAGGCTTACGGCTGAACTGCATGTAGAGTGTAGGATATCCATCGTAAAGTCTTGCCGCAACACCGTTAGCAACTTCGGGACATTCAGTGTTCAGCGCGGTGTTTTCAACACACAGCTGGTTTGCTTCGCGGAAAGCGAGCATAGGTTTGAAACGAAGTGTAGTTGCACTGTGGGCATCAACGAGAGTGTAGCGTATAAGGAGTCGGTTTTCGTGAGAGATGAAGATTTTTTCCTTAGTGAGGATAACTCCACCCACGCGGTAGGTTGTTCTTGGAACGCTCTCACAGTCGAATTCACGGATGTACTTGTGACCGGCAGGGCTATAAACACCGCCGCTGTATCGGTGAAGTCCGAGATTGAATGGGGCACCATGCTGAATCACAGTAACGTCCATAGCGGACAGTAGCACATGTGATGAATTACCCATTTCGGGGATGGGAATCACCAGAAGTCCGTGCTGCTTTCTTGTGTTACAGTCAACCACCGAAGTGCAATGATAAGCGCCGCTCTGATTAGTACGCAGCATCTCCTTCATAAGGCTCTGCTCCAGATTAATCATGAGGTTTTTATCAAATTTCAGATAGCTCATGTTATATTAATGTTAAGGTATTTATTTTCTATGGTATAGATATAAATGCAGTTTCGCACACGAATGTAAAGCAAATTCCGCGAATTTGCAAATAAAAATATTTTTTAATGAAAAAATATCAGTTTTTGCTCACTGTAGCCTATTCGGAGACGCTTTTGCGATTTCCCAGAACTGCCACCAGATCATTGCTGCGGTAACGACTGTTGCGAGGACATCACTGAGTGGAAATGAAGCCCAAACCCCGTCGAGTTGATAATGTTTTGGTAAAATTATGAGGAGTGGAATAAGGAAGATAACCTGCCTTGTGAGACTGAGGAAGATTGATTTGCCGGCTTTGCCAAGTGACTGAAAGAGAGTGGTGGACACCACTTGGAATCCGACTACCCAGAATGCGCAAAGGGCAATGGATAGCGCGTGGGATGTGTGAGATATGAGAGCGGCGTCGGTGGTGAAAGCACGTGCTATGAGTTGCGGGAAGCATAACCCGAAAATGCATCCGAGGGTGCAG
>JAIDQW010000129.1 GCA_029062075.1 Paramuribaculum sp. | reverse complement strand
GTGGTAGCCATTGTGAGAAGCGAGCCCATATCGGGACATCCAACTCCACTGAGCGCCACATGAGCATAGCCGGTAAAGTACTTATTTGTAGCATCGTAAGGAGTACTCCACCAGCGAGAGTCCTTGTCAAAGCGATTTTGCTCAGAACCCATCACGTTAAAAGGCACCACCTGCATCAATCCATTAGGCACCAGCGCCCCGGGATTAGTTGTTCCATAATTAGTAGTACCAATAAAGGGATTCACAAATGACGCATAGTCTGTTTTTGATTCGGCAGATGCCACAGAAGCTATCAGAACAGCATAGACTGCAATTTTTCTAAGGAAATGCATGAGAAAAACGGTATTGATTAATCGGTAATTTTTTATTCTATGCAAATATAATCAAATCTGTTTTAATATATGTGAGGTAAATAATTTCCTTTTTGTAAAAAAAGAGCCGCATCAAAGATACGGCTCATTCAAATTTCTTAATAACGGTGAACATCTAAATGCCCACCGGGTACTAATCCCGATGTTATTATTTAGTGAGATTCAGCTCTGCACCGGGTTTGAATTTAACCACTTTGCGAGCGGGGATTTCGATTTTTTCTTTTGTGCGGGGGTTGATACCTGTACGAGCGGTTTTCTCAGAAACGCTGAATGTACCGAAACCGATGATAGCTACTTTGTCGTCCTTAAGAAGAGCCTCAGTAACAGAATTGAGGGTAGCATCAAGAGCAGCCTTAGCCTGAACCTTTGTGAGGTTAGCTTTCTCAGCAATTGCATTGATAAGTTCTGTCTTATTCATGATAAATGATTGTTTGTGAAATTTTTCGGGGCAAATATAAAGCTAAAAAACGGATTGATAGCATTTTTTTTGTAAAAATTAGCTAAAAAATATTCAGATGTGATGTTTTGGAGAGTTTAGCACACATTTTTTGTAACTTTGCGCAGAAATTCCATAACTTTTTAATTAACAGAATAAATGACTCCAAGCAGATCAATATTCTCAAATATACCGCCGGTAACCAAGAGCCTAATCATAATAAACTTCATTATCTGGCTCGCCATGATGATGTCACCGAGACTTAACATTATTTTGACAGACTACTGCGCTCTTCACTTCTACAAAGCGAGTGATTTCAATGTTGCTCAGCTGTTCACATATATGTTTATGCACTCCACCCGCGATTTCGCCCACATTCTCTTCAATATGTTCACCCTGTTTATGTTTGGTGTAACCTTAGAGCGGGTGCTTCGCAGCGAAAGATTCTTATTTTATTATATAAGCTGCGGCATAGGAGCTGCTTTGGTGCAGGAAATTGTCTGGGGACTGACGTGGAAGGAAATATTCGTGCCCATGCTTGCCAATATGAACGGCGTGTCGTTTGACACCATCCGCGAAGTGTTAAATGAAGCTGTGGTATCCGGACAGGAATTACCGTTTCTTAACAGCCTCCTCACTGTCGGCGCTTCCGGTGCGATATATGGTGTACTTCTAGCATTCGGTATGATTTTTCCCAATATGCCTTTATATATTATGTTCATTCCGGTTCCCATCAAAGCAAAATGGATGGTTATCGGTTATGGAGCAATTGAACTGCTCATAGGTCTGAGTCAGGCAACTGACGGTGTGGCTCATTTCGCACACTTAGGTGGCATGCTGTTTGGATTCCTGATGATTTTTTACTGGAAAAAGAAAGGCATATTTCATGCAGGCTATTAAACGGCTGTATCCCTGTTTGAGGAAATTTTCGGGACTTACTATATTAATATCAGTCAATGCGGTGATATTCATTGTCCTCCGGCTGATAGCTGTGATATTCAATATCACCGGTGCTCCCGATTTCGAGCAATCGGTATTGCATAATATCGAATTGCCGGCTGACTGCCGCCTACTACTGTATCGGCCCTGGACTCCTATCACATATATGTTCTGCCAGTTTGACGCATGGCACATCGTTCTAAACATGCTGATTTTTTACTGGATAGGGCAACTGTTAATGTACAGTTCAGGCTCAAAACGACTTATGGGATTATACTTGTGCGGCGGCTTTGTCGGTGCCGCTGTATTTATCGGTGTTTCAGTTTTGGCTCCCGGACTTAGCACCGGAGAGTATCTTACTGGCTCCTCCGCATCAGTATTCGCCATTATGACAGCCACCGCCTTCATCATGCCGAAGTCACCTGTTTTTATCCCGCTAATAGGTGAGATTCAGCTGAGATGGATAGTTATCGGTTTGATTGTTCTGGACTTATGCCTCGGAGCCAACGGTGAAAATGCAGGAGGACACATTGCCCATATCGGTGGAGTTGCCGCCGGTGCCATTTATCCGCTCGCTGTTAAACTTCTCAACGGAAAGCACCATAACAGTTCAAAAGTGAGAGGGTGTGCTGACACATCGGACGCACAAAACCTTGATATTATCCTTGACAAGATTAAGCGCAGCGGTTATGCGAGTCTAACATCCGGGGAGCGCAAACAGCTCTTTGATATAAGTAACCGCATAAAATGAAGAAAATTACAGGAGCTATAGCAATTGTCTTTTGCACCCTTATAGCGGCTATACTCATTGCAGCGACTTACGGAGGCACTATAAATCCGGCAAAATCCACAATTCCGTCGCTTCTCGCAATGACATTTCCATTCATCGCACCGGCAGTTGCCATACTTGCCGTTATCTTTCTGTTTTTCAAGAAAATTGCAGCCATAATTCTTATATGTGCCCTATTGATCTGCACCCCTCAGATTTGCACATATTTTCCAATCAATCCCGTTAAAGCCGATGGTGAACGCTCGTTTACCTTAATGACTTATAATGTTGCCAATCTCAAAGACTTCGCTACTGAGGGTAAAACATCTACCAATAATCCCACTCTGAAAATCATTATTGAGCAATCGCCGGACATAGTTGCCTTACAAGAGTGCGCAACGTTCTCAATTACTGAAAACTCCGTGGTTTCAACCGGACTCATTGACAGCCTTTTCACAGAATATCCACATCACACAAACGGCATTGAGGGTCAGGCTTTGCTCAGCAGATATCCGTTTGAACAGATTTCGCTCCACCACAAACCTAATACGAACTTTCAAGTCAGAGCCTACAGGATGTTCATTCCGACAGATACTTTCACCTTAATTAATATGCACCTCAAATCCATCGGGCTTAATTCAGAGGATAAAACACTGTACAAAGACCTGACGAAAGGAAAAACCGAAAGCGAAGGTATCAAGCAGGAAATCAGGGACATACGCACGGGATTAATTTCTAAGCTGTCTGAAGCATTCCGGGTTAGAGCAACCCAGTCACAGCTTGTTAAAGATCTGATAGACAGCATCGGAGGAAAAATAATTGTGTGCGGAGACTTCAACGATGTGCCGGGATGCTATGCAATACGCCTGGCTCTTATACACATATGCCG
>JAIDQW010000128.1 GCA_029062075.1 Paramuribaculum sp. | reverse complement strand
ATAGGAAGCTATCGGGCGCAACTTTGCGAATGGCTTCAAACATTTTTCCCTGAGTGGCTCCCACCACATACATCATTTCGTCGGTTCCAGCCCATTGCTGAGAGGTAGTTATAACTTTTTCAAAAAGGGGAGTACCTTCGCTGTCTTTAATGAGCTGAAAGTCATGAGAACCTTTATTCGAAGTCAGAGCTAGAAGAATAACCCATTTGCCGGGATACCCCAGGAATGGGGAAACGCTATCTTGCCCCATATATGGAGCAACTGTGATGGCATCAACGCCAAGGTGTTCAAAGAAACTTCTGGCATAGAGTTGAGAAGTATTTCCTATGTCTCCGCGTTTAGCATCAGCGATGATGAATTGATCCGGATAAATATCCCTCAGGTACTTTACAGTCTGCTCTAATGCAACCCACCCCTCAGCTCCAAAACTTTCGTAAAAAGCTAAATTAGGCTTGTAAGCTACACAAAATTCAGCTGTTGCGTCAATAATTGCTTTATTAAAGGTGAAAATAGGGTTTTCACCTTCGGCAATGTGGCGTGGAATCTTCTTTATATCGGTGTCTAATCCTACACAAAGAAATGATTTTTTACGCTTAATGTTTTCAATGAGTTCTTGTCTTGTCATAATTATAGAGCTGTGGCTTTTAGTTTTTCAGCGTTCTCGGCAACTATAAGATGGTCAATGCAATCCTGAATATCGCCATCAACAAACGCCTGAAGATTATATATGGTATAATTGATTCTATGGTCGGTTATTCTGCCCTGAGGGTAATTATATGTTCTGATTTTTGCCGATCTATCACCGGTAGATACCATGGTTTTTCTTCTGGCAGCTATATCGTCAATATATTTCTGGTGCTCCTTATCATATATAAAGGTGCGGAGACGGCTGAGGGCTCTTTCTTTGTTTTTTGGTTGGTCTCGCGTTTCCGTACATTCAATAAGTATCTCCTCGGTTTCGCCTGTGTTAGGATTCTTCCACATATATCTTAGTCGGACTCCAGATTCGACCTTATTCACATTCTGACCACCCGCTCCTACACTTCGGAATGTATCCCATTTGATTTCGACTTAGTTAATTTCAACATCAAATGGTTGAGCTTCGGGGAGAACCTCCACTGTTGCCGCCGAGGTGTGGACTCTTCCCTGAGTTTCGGTTGCGGGAACGCGCTGAACACGGTGTACACCACTCTCATATTTCAATGTACCATAAACGCCTTCTCCAGAAACAGCCATTACAATCTCCTTAAATCCGCCAGCAGCTCCTTCATTCATAGAGGTTACTGAAACATTCCAACCCTTGTGCTCGCAATATCGCGTGTACATTTTATAAAGGTCTCCTGCAAATATAGCTGCTTCGTCACCACCGGTTCCGGCTCTTATTTCCAAAATAGCATTCTTTCCATCTTCCGGATCGGCAGGAATAAGCAAAAGTTTGATTTCTTCTTCAAGTACCGGAATCTTTGCTTGGGCAGCAGACATCTCTTCCTGAGCCATTGCTCTAAGTTCTTCATCAGCCTCGTTGTCAAGAATTTCTTTCGCATCGTTGATGTCAGAAAGTGCCGATTTGTAACGATTCTTTGCTGCAATTAGCTTTTCAAGCTCACTGTATTCTCTTGATAGGCGCACATACCTCTTCATATCTGCAATAACAGACGGGTCGGTAATGAGGGTTGAAATTTCCTCAAACCGGCCATCAATACCTTCGAGACGTTCAAGAAGTGATGGTTCAGCCATATACAAATCTTATGATGGTTTCAAGCGCGAAGTTAATGAAAATATATGATAAATCAAGGAAATATTTCGCTCGTACCGTTATGATTAAAAAAATATGGATGTAATTGGATAATTTACATCGATTTCGTATTTTTGCGCCTAATTTCAACTAAAAAACAGTAATTAAAAGATATAGATTATGAATGTAAGCATGACCAAGTCTGATGCAGTGAATGCACGACTCACTGTATCGGTAGAAGAGGCAGACTATCGCCCTAAAGTTGTTGAAGACCTAAAAAAAATAGGTCGCACTCATCAAATTCCGGGCTTTCGTAAAGGCCATATGTCTCTGAAAGACCTAGAACGACGATTTGGTAGAGATGTTACTTCAGATGTTATAAATCGTGAAGTTTTCGAAGCTGTAATGAAATTCATTGAGGATAATAAGCTCAATGTTCTCGGTCAGCCAATACCCGTAGAAGTAAAAGAGCTTGATTTCAAAACCCAGAAAGATTTCACATTTGAGTATGATTTAGCTCTTGCTCCTGAAATATCAGTTAAACTTGATAAAGACGAAAAACTCCCTTACTATGAGATTAAGGTGAGTGATGAAA
>JAIDQW010000127.1 GCA_029062075.1 Paramuribaculum sp. | reverse complement strand
GGCTACCTCTACGGTGGAGCGCATACGTTTCATCAAGGAGGAGGCTATTGAAATAGCCAGCATTAAAGACTTCAAACCTTTGTACCAGTCCGGCGGTAATTCAGTCGCGGGAGCCGACTACAACAATTATTACGTTATCAAAGGCGAGGTGGTTATTGAAGATGCCGCTTCATCAAATTTCTTGTTGCGAGACAACGTGCCGGAATCGTCTGACCCCGAAATCGGACAGCGTTACCACCTCCTTGTTTATAACGAAAACGGCTGGAGTCAGCCTGAAGTTTCAGTTATTGAAAATGGTGTACGCGTTTCCCGTCCGCTCAAAGGTGGTGATGTAATTTCTTCATTTGTGGTTCGTCCCGAACTCACTTCCTACAACCTTTTCCGAGGAAATGCCACCGGATTTGCCCGCACATACACAATTAATCCGGGCGTTGAGCCTACAAAAGAGTCTGAGCGCACGGTTATTCTGTCCTACGACCCCAAAGATGCGGAATCCGGCAACTATTATGAAAAAATCTATCTTGAGCCAAAGAACATCCTGATGCCGTTCAAATTTGAGAACGTAGCCATTGGCTGTAGAGAAAATCCGGAATATGAAACCGCTGCTGAACGACCTGATGGAACAAGAATTGATGGAAATGGCAATCCTGTGCCGCAATATATCTATCAGATGGTTGTCCGCGATTGTCTCGACATCGACTTCCTCACTTTCCCGGATCGTGTAGGTGGTTTCACAACCTCTTATGATATGGATAAATTCAAGGCGGCAAACGGTGATGTCACAAAGTATCCGACTTATGATATCAACGCTGTCGTTATTAAGAATCCGTACTACGACGGTAAAGATAACGGAGCTTCTCAATACGCCATGGCATTGACCGACTTTGGCGGTGTCATGGTTACTGAAGCCCCGGCAGCAATGTATGTGGTTGGTTTTGAGGATAAGGAACTTAATGAAAATGGTGAGTTTGAATATCCCCACGACGGTGTGGTAAAAATCATCGGTATTCCTGAAGGGGGCTCCGTTTATTATACTCTTGACGGATCTGATCCCAAGAACAGTCTCTCACCGCTCAAATATGATGACAATACCGGTATAAAATTGCCGGCGGACAATATTTCAGTTACTATCCGTGCATACTCTGTCAAGCCGGGAGAACTCCCCAGCAAGGAAATCAGTCAGATTTTCCGCCGACAGAGCGTGGATGTGCCGTATCTGCTGCACTTCTTCAATGTTGCAAAAAAGGATGTGCCTTACCACTTCAGCGGAATATGCCGAATTGCTGAAAAAGATGGAGACCATATCTTTGTCAGAGGCTCTGAAGGTTATATGCTCACTATTCACCGCAATAGAGAAGTCCAGCCTTTCGCAGCAAACAGGCAGACAGATATGTGGGATTCGTACAAGGTTGGCGACTACCTCACCGACTTTATCATCACCGCTGACATGTTTGACGAAAACGAATTTGAAAGAACGGCTGAAATAACAGATGAGCACGCACAGTATCTAAAGGCATCGCTGACCGAAAAACCTGCGGCCTTGTCTGAAGACATTAATATCGACCGTTATGCGATTGCTAAAAATGTGTCACGCATTCATGACAGCCACATCGGTCAGCTCGTTGTACTTAACCATGTAAAACTTATTCAAATCGGTGATAAGAACAGCTGGCAATACATGATTGTGCCGGACTACGGAAACGCAGTCGAAGAAGCGATGCTTGTCAATGACGCCACACTTTCATTTAACATGCCGGAGAATCTTGACGTTGAGCACAACTACTTCAATGTGTTAGGCTACGTTATGGTGGACGATGAGGCGGAACAGGAATTCTGGCCGCTTGAAATAAGCACTTTCGGTATCACAAACTCACCGGCTATCGAGTGCGATGCCAATGCGATTATAGAAGAGGATGGCTTCAATAATTACACTGTTGACTTCTATCCCTCTACCGTTGTCACACTCAAATACACCGGTATGAACGCCGCCAGTGCTTCGCTTAAATATATATTCACACCGGATGGTGGGAGCGTGGACGAAAATGCCACATGGAATATCTACGGACAACCCTTCACTGTCACCGCCGATGGCTACCTGCATGTAGTTGCTGTGGTTGATGGCATGGAAGAGAGCGGACACACTCATGTCACTTTCAGGAGAACAGAACAGAGCTGCGATGTTGACTTCGTGGTGGTGCCCTTCGGCAATCAGTCTAAAGTCACTCTCCTGCCTGTTAGTGATATTGATGAGGGTTCTTACAAAATTCTATACTCGACCGATGGCACTGAACCCGCTACCGAGTACACCGATCCTATAGTCATAGACAAGACCACAACATTCATAGCCCGGATGTATGAAGACGGGAAGGCTCCCGGTAACGCGTGCCGGGGTATGTTCAACGCAGGCAGCGGAAACTCTGTAAGTTCACAGGTTATATTCTCAATCGTCAAGGATAACGACGGTAATCCTTTGGTACAGCTTTCACCACGCGAAGCTATTGAACCCGGCACATATTCCATTTACTACACCACCTCGGTAAATGAAATTCCAACAGTAAGCAAAGACATGCTATATACCAAGCCCTTCCCCGTACCAGAGTCAAGAGTGGTGCTTGCCATACTTGTTATCAACCGCAAAGTTGACGGTGGAGTGACAACCCTCAATGTCTGGGACACAACTGCTATCAGTGCTATAGGCTCAGACAACTCTGAAGTGAGAGTGGAAGGCGGTTGTATCATAGCTCCGGAAGGCTCGCAGATTTACAACACCGCCGGTATCAAAGTGGGAAAAGAGAATCTGCCCAAGGGCATTTACATTGTACGAATCCCCGGCAAAAAATCCATCAAAGTGATAGTGAAATAACCGCTGCCGCTTAGTGCGGATACAGGGAGGCTGTGTCTAAATAGGCACAGCCTCTTTTTTGTTTTGTTAGAATAAGCGAGGTGTTTCACCCCGGGAATTAGGCTTGCATGGCGATGCTTGTCCGGACAAAGTTGACTATGTGCTGATAGCCGGATCAAGATAGCTTCGCAGAGTGCCGGTCAGTACTCACATCCGTTTGTTTAGCAAAATATAAAAGAGAGGTTTGGTGCAAAAGAGAGAGGCTGCGCCAAAATTTGACACAGCCTCATATACTGATACATATTTATTTTTATTCAGCCGAACTATTGGTTTTATTCAGGCATATTAATTACAGGCAAATCAAGCCTCTGCCTCTGACTCTTTCAATACCTCCTGCACCGGCGCTTCAATTGATTCCTCCGCAGATTCTGCCTGCCCCTTCTTTCTCTTTTTCTTGCTCTTGACCTTTATCTGGTCGAAACCTTTGCCATACACGCCGTTGACATTTGACTGGGTGATGAAAGCATCCTCATCAATGCTCTTGATAATTCTGTAGATTGACACCGCTTCTATCCGTCGGCACATCACCAAAAGCATCTTCACCTCCTGACCGGAATAGCAACCCATACCGTTGAAGGCTGTGCACCCGCGGTTTGCCTCAATATTCACTGCCTTGGCTATCTCTTTCCATTTCTTGGAGAATATAGTAAACTGCACTGCCTGGCGGTCGCTGTTGATTACCAGGTCACACATATATCCGGTAAGCACTGTCACCAACAGACCATAAACAATCTCTCCCAGCGAATAGCTCAGCACAAAATAAGCCGAACCAACGATAACACAGTCACATATCATCATCGTGCGGCCTATAGTCACATTGCTCACCTTGCTCACCATTGCGGCAACAATATCCGTGCCACCTGAAGAACCGTTGTGGATAAACACCGTTCCTATGCCAACTCCCATGACTGATGAACCGAGAACAAGGTTGAGCAAATGATCATTTGGCAGAATATTGAGGTTGCCGAACATCGGTTGGAAAAAATATATCATTACCGAAAGAACAGTCATGCCGAATAGAGTTCTGATAACAAAAGAGCGGGCTACAATCTTATAGGCAATCGCAAGAAGGATAAAATTGACCGCATACATGGTCACACCCACAGGGATAGCCCATGGAAAGGCTCCCTTCTCGGCGAGGCGCTGAGTGGCGAAGAACACTACCGAACCGAGACCCGCCATGCCTCCCATAACCACTTTTTGCGGAAGAATGAATGCTGAAAATCCAAAAGCGTACAGCGCAAGACCTATTACTATAAACACATAGTCTCGCACATCTACCAGAAGTTTATTGCGTTTTTGTGGCATAATGATATTATAAAAACCGATGACAAAATTAGCACACACCCGCCGTGTTTCAAAAAAATATCATCCATTTTTTCTGACGTGCGATGATTTGCAAAGATGATGGGATAGTAGTATTTTTGCGGTAAAATAAAAGCGATATGAAAAAGAATGTCTTACGTATGGCGGTATCGGTTGTTCTTGCCGCTCTCCCAGCAATGGCATCAGCCCAGTTTATAAGCTATGCGCCCGCAAAGAAATTTATGGAGTTAGATGCCCATATTTTTGCAGGCACCACCGGCATTATTCAGAATTACGGCAGCAAATTCTCATCGCTTACCGAAGTGACAGCTGACAATGGCGCAGGAGTAGGAGGCGGTTTCGGTGCAGTGTTCGGGCTGAGAGAGTGGGTTGGTTTCGGCACAGAGCTTAACCTGCTGTTCTGCAACAACAAGCTGAATATGGCTGTAAGTAATGCAGAGGCGGTGTCAATGAGCAATATTTTTGTGCGCAACCGCTACACATATCTCAACATTCCTCTGTTCATGTCGTTCCGCTTCAACATTTTACCGGGGCTGC
This sequence comes from Paramuribaculum sp., assembly GCA_029062075.1. Lineage (GTDB taxonomy): Bacteria > Bacteroidota > Bacteroidia > Bacteroidales > Muribaculaceae > Paramuribaculum. The sequence continues at coordinate 415 of JAIDQW010000127.1, read as the reverse complement.
GCTGGAATGTGGATGCGGGCTTATATTACAGTTACGGTCTCTCCGGAAGACAGCACCAGACTATCTACCGCTCCTATGTCAACGATCTCGGTCAGCTCGTGCCAGTGACCGTTCATAGCAAAACAGGCTATTTTACCAATTCCGAGACATTTATCAATTCCTTTTATCGCGGAGACATAGGCTTACACCTCGCAACCGCCATTCAGTTCGGCAATCATTTCTTTGTGGGCATGCGGTTTCAGGTCGGTATGAAAAATATTTCATACAACCAGGGGATACTGAACCCTAACATTCACAACCTCAACTTTTTAGGTTGTGTGGGCTACAAGCTCTGATTCACTCAGGAGGGATCGGAAATCTGTGTATCCTTGAAGCCGATAAAATAAAGAATTCCATCCAGACCAATGGTTGATAA
>JAIDQW010000126.1 GCA_029062075.1 Paramuribaculum sp. | reverse complement strand
GTGGTGTACCGTCCAACCATTGCTCCATCCTTGCGGTCATTATAGTTTTCAAACGGACCGTAAGCATAGTAGTTCACAATGTCCAGTACCGGGTTGATACCGGCGGAAAGACCTGCTCGGCGGAGCTTGTCGGTGTGAGGAACAAAATCAACATCCATATCGACTGTTCCGTCGGGGTAGAAAGTATAAATGATTTTTGTGTCGCACTTCTCACCCTTTCTGTCTGTGGTCACTTCAATGTTTTTACCAACTTCACGGTAGGAAACAGTCGCGTTTTCAGCCATTCCGGAGATAGTATCGGTATATCGGTCGTTTTCAATCCATCTATGGTTGTCATATTCAAATCCGAGACCATCCTCAATCACATTGATCCCGTCAATTTTAAGGGTGGTGAGAACTCCGGTCTTATTATCGATAAGTGCTTCAACCTTGTCATTGCTAACACTCACAGCTTTGCTTCCGGTCTTGGCGAAGAGAGCCGTACCGGTTCCCTTATGAGCGGGCAATGCCGCACGCTGAGCAACCTCAAACTGTGCCTGAGCCACAGGATGACCTGCTTCTGCGAAAGTCTGAGCTGAATGATATGACACCACCAGATTGAGCATTACCTCAGCCCCTTTGGGCGCATTTGCCACAGGGACAGTAAGAGTAATGCTGTCGCCGGGTGCCACTGCGTCAAGTGCAAATGTCTTAGTCATAGCTTCTTTGCCGTTCACAAGAGTTGTAGCAGTGAGATCAAGTCCTTTGAAAGAGCGGAAATCATAACGGTTTACAAGTGTGACAACGGCATTGTTACCTTTAACTGCATTGAGCCGGAATTTGATAAACTGGTGGGCGGCGCGCACTTCCATCAACTTAGCGCTCTCATTACGGGTAGCCGGGATAATACCGTTTGAGCAGAAGTTGCCCTGGTGAGGACCGGGATAATCGTAACCTGTGTGGAGTCGATACACACCCTCCTTCATTTCCTGCGGGTCATAGATAGCCTGGTCAACCCAGTCCCAGATGCATGCTCCGATAGTACCGTCAGAAGCCTCGATAACATCCCAGTATTCTCTTAGGTTCCCTATTGCATTACCCATCGCGTGTGCATATTCGCAGAGAATCATCGGTTTGTCAAGCCCGCTGGTGTAAGAGTTCATCCAAGCCATTCCCGGATACATCTTTGAATAGAAGTCAGAGAAACGGCTACCACCGTATGGCTGGTCAATGCGGGTGCCTTCGTAGTGCACGGGGCGGTTGTCAAGTTTTTTTGCGGCGGCATAGCACGCTGCGAAGTTCTCGCCGTTGCCTGCCTCGTTTCCGAGCGACCACATGATTACCGAAGGATGGTTGCGGTCGCGGAGTACCATACGGTCGATGCGGTCAACGAATGCCGGAATCCATGACGGCTTGTCGGAAATGCTCTGGTTGGCATGATCCTCAAGGTCAGCCTCATCAATAGTGTAAAGACCGTAATGGTCAAACATGGCATACATTCTCGCATTATTGGGGTAGTGGCTTGTGCGGATTGTGTTAATGTTATTCTGTTTCATCAGGGTAACGTCACGAAGCATAGACTCGGTACGCACGGCTCTGCCATAAATCGGGTCACTGTCATGGCGGTTAACACCTTTGAGGAAAACTCGTTTGCCGTTGACATAAAGAAGATTACCTTTAATCTGAATATCCCTGAATCCGTGTTTGGTAGAGAAAGCCATTTCGTCTCCCGCACCGGGCACGCGCTGAATAACATCCACTGTGTAAAGGTTTGGTGTCTCTGCAGTCCAGAGTTCAACCCCCGGCATGTCAAATTCAGCCACAACAGGATTTTTGTCTGAAAGCTTGTGAGACAATGTCTTGGTGGCGACAACCTTGCCGGACGGATCCGTTACCTTGATTTCAAAATCGCGTGAGCCGGTGAGTCCGTCACGGTTATCTATATCAAGTTCAACCTTCATCTTAGCATTCTTATAGTCAGATGACAGGGTAGAGGTGATACGGTGGTCACGCACCGATACCTTAGGCACATTATAAAGATATACGTCCCGGAAAATACCGCTCATGCGGAACATATCCTGACATTCGAGATATGAGCCGTCACTCCAGCGGAATACCTGAACAGCGATAGAATTGTCACCAGGCTTGAGATATTTGGTCAAATCAAACTCACTCACATTGTTTGCACCTTGGGTGTATCCAACATACTTACCGTTAACCCAAATGAAGGCAGCTGAATAGATACCGCCGAAATGAATGAATGTGCGGTTGCCATCCCAGTTTTCCGGCAGAGTGAAGTTGCGCACATATGATCCCACGGGATTTATTCCGTAGTTCTTACCTTCATCATTGAAACCCTTTCGGGCATTGATATATGGGGGAGTGTTGCTGTGAGGATATTCCACATTGGCATAGATAGGTTTGTCATAACCGAGCATCTCCCAGTTGGAAGGCACGGGGATAGTGTCCCAAGATGAGGTGTCAAAGCCGGCTTCAAAGAAATCCAGCGGGCGCTGCGACGGTTCCGGAACAAGATTGAATTTCCAGGTGCCGTTGAGAGTGAGATAACGGTCGTTAACAGGAACAGTCCAGGGGGTCGCATAATAATCTTTGTCAGCCTTCATAGCAGCTTCGCTCGAGTATGGCATCATGGTGGCGATACCGGGCTCTTTGTTTTCCTGGAATATTTTCTCGTTTTCCCAATAATTTTTAGTGCGTTCAAGCATGGTGGCTTCTTGAGCAGAACCACCGGCAACCGGCTCAAAAATATATTTTGCCGAAGGGTCGATAGCCGCATCCTTTTCAGGTATGAGAGTGAAAGAACCATCCTGTTCAACAGCCATTGACATGCCGGCGAAGTTGGTGGAGATAATCAGAAACGCCTGTGGATAAACCGGCTTAACTTTCCATAGCTGCGCTTCATCTGAGCCGTTGTCCTGTCCGAGTGTCACAAGATTTCCGTCAGCTCTTACAGCCATTCCACTTTCGGCGTTGATAAATCTCCAGCTTCCTGAGAGCTGGGTAATGTGCCAGAGTTGAGCCGGTTTGATTTGAGAATTGGTGACGAGTTTAACCGTAGCGCCAACCTGCTCCAGACAGCACTGCCGATTCTTCTCCATCACGATTTTGTAGAGTTTTTCGCTGTCAAAATCCACACCTTTTGCTTTGGTAGCCTTGGCTATTCCGGCAAGCGGAAGCATCATCGCAAACAAAACAGTGAGAATGCAGCTGATAGATGGTTTAGACATAAGTGGTATTGTATTGGTTAATTAAATTTCTTGAATACAAAGTTAACTAATTAAGATTAAACACGGTGGAATAAATTTCAAAATAAAGATTAAATACAGAAAAAGCTGCGCCGGAATTTTTATTTCGGGCGCAGCCTTATTATGGGTTAAAAACAGATTTTATTCTGCGGGGTCGAGAACAATTGTTCTGTAGTTGTTCTGTTCAAGGATACTCTTGACAAACTTGCAGATGTCATTGGTGGTGATTGACTGGACGCTTTCGATATTGCCATGGAAACTGTCAATATCTCTGTTGCTCCAGAGAGTTATTGCACTTAACCAGGGACCGTTTTTCTCCTTGGCTTCAGTGTAGCTTTTCACCATATATTCGATAACTTTAGCAAGTTCCTCCTCTGAAACATTTGTAGTCATATCCTCAAACTGACCGCGGATAGCTTTGAAAACTTCCTCTTTGAGTTCCGGTTTCATAGGAGAGCCGGTCTGGATTGAAGCCTGCTGAGAAGCATAACCGAGACCCCCTGCGGCTCCGATAGAATAAACTGCACCCATCTCCTCGCGAACAACATCGTTGAGGCGTTTTGAGAGAATCTGACCTGAAACAGATGCGAGCTGCTGATTTTTCATATCGAAAGGCTCTGTGCCCCAGCCAACAATTCTGAATATGGTCTGAGGTGTCTGCATCTTGGTGGTGAATGTCGTGGTTTCTGTGCCGCCGTTGAGTTTGAATGAATCAGGCATAGTGCGGGGTTTGCGGTCTGCTTTAGCCTTGTCGCCTGGAATTGACGCAATATATTTCTCAACAAGTGGTTTCATTGAGTCAATGTCAATGCTTCCCACAAATATAAAGGTGAAGTTTGCGGCATTAGCTGTGGCTGTCTTAACAATTTCCATGATTTGCTCACGGCTTGCACCCTCAATGGCGGCAGTGCTGAGATCGCGCATAAACGGGCTTGAGTAGAGGGTTTCGCTCAACTTGGTTGAGAATACATACTGTGGATCGCTCTCTTTGTTTTTCAGAAGACCGAGATATGTTTTCTTAAGAGCGTCAAACTCATCTTTGTCAAGATTCATTTCAGTAAACATCATATATATGAGCTCCATGAGAGTGGGAACGTCCTTGGGTGTTGAGTTTCCGCTGACAGATGTTTCAATGGAGCCTACACCAAAAGATGTGCCTACCTGCTTGCCGCTCAGATACTTATTCAAATCAGAGTTTGTGTATTTGCCGAGTCCGAAGCTTGAAAGAGCGTACGGACTGAAAATAACGGAGTTGGCATATTCAGGTCCGAAGCTGTTTGCATATCCTCCGTTGGCAACAGCATTAAAGAGTATTTCGTCATCCTTAAAGGCTGTTTTTTTGAGAATAACTGTGGCACCGTTAGAGAGCTGCCACTCTTCGGCATCCCAAAGGTCATTATGCTTGGTTGATACGATTTTACCTGCGGGAAGAATGTTTTCAATAAGCGGTTCTGCTTTAACTTCGTCAACGAAAGGATCAATTGTTTCAGAGTCAACCGCTGCGAGAGCTTCAGCGAAGTTCTGCTCTGTGGGATAGTTACCCTCAGCGTTGTCCGGCATCATGGCAATAACCACGCGATTGTCGGGAGTGATTGCTTGAGCCATAGCCTGATTGATAACCTGAATAGGAATCATGGCAGCGAGTTGCTGATAGAGAGGCCACTCGGTTTCTATGCCGGGGAGAGGCTCTTTGTTAAGGAAGTTTTCCACATATTCGTTTACATAGCTGCCGTTTTCACGTTGACGGCGGTTATTGTAAGTGCGTTCAACGCGGCTGAGAAGTTCGCTCTTGGCTCTCTCGAATTCACCGACCGTGAAACCGCCACGCTGAGCGCGGAGAAGTTCGCGGTAAGCAGCGGCAAGAGAGGCTGGCAAATCATTATCCTTGGCAAGCACAGTGAGTGAAATAGCATCTTTTGTCTTGGCAATGAAGAACTCGCCAATGCCTAAACTTGCAGCTCCAAAAGGTGCATCCGGCTTGGATGAGATGTCGTTCAGGCGATGAGAGAGCATAAGCTCGATCATATCCTGAATATATGAGTTTACATAATAAGCTTGAGTGTTTTTGAGTGAGTCAGGGAAATTCTCTGACTTAAACATCATCATTGCTAAGATATTGTTCTGTTCCGGGTCGTGACCGATGGCATAGATAGTACCTTCATTGTCCGCAACGGGGAAGTATATGCGCTCTGCGGCATTTGCCGGCATCTCAATATCAGAGAACATTTCCTTGATTTTGTTCTCGATACGATCCACATCAATATCTCCGACAACTATTATTCCCTGCTGATCAGGACGGTACCATTTCTCGTAGTAATCACGAAGTGCCTGATAGGGGAAGTTGTCAACAACCTCCATTGTGCCGATGGGCAGGCGGTAGCCATATTTGTCGTTTGGATAAACTACAGGGAGAAGTTTTTCAAGAATTCTCATCTGACCAACGTTAGACCGACGCCACTCCTCGTGAATCACTGCTCTTTCTGCATCTATCTCTTCAGGAAGGAGGAGCAGGTCGTTTGCCCAGTCGTGAAGAACGAGCAGGCATGAATCCTGAACGCCCTCGCGGGCAACCGGCACATTGGAAATATTGTAAACCGTTTCATCAATGCTGGTGTAAGCATTGAGGTTGACTCCGAATTTAACACCAACGCTTTCAAGCCAGTTAATCAGGTTTTTGCCGGGAAAGTTAGTGGTTCCGTTAAAGCACATGTGCTCAAGGAAGTGGGCGAGACCTCTCTGGTTGTCCTCTTCAAGAATAGAACCAACTTTCTGAGCAATGTAGAAGTCCGCCTGACCCTTAGGGTACTCATTATGGCGGATGTAATATGTCAAGCCGTTAGGCAGGGTGCCGATGCGCACCTCTTTGTCTGTCGGCAACTGCGGAATCATCTGGGCAGATGCCATGGCCGGCAGAAGAGCGGAGATGCTAAGCAACGCCGCTGAGATTAGTCTGGAAATTTTCATACTGCGAAATGAAATTAGTATGTGATTTTAGTAGTTTATTTCGGCAAAGTTAATAATAAATAGTTGAGCTTCACCAAAATTATTGTTAATCAGCCGATATATTTTTATAATCCGACATAAACTTCAGATACTGCCTTATGCCGAGTATCAGTCCAAAGAAGAAGCCTGTGATAATTCCGGCAACCATCGCCTTATTGTCAATGACTGCAATCGTAAATAATGTTAAAATTGCACAGCATATAACAATCAGAATAGGCATGAAGATATGATGCAGCTTTTTGTATTTTGCAGCCAATCTACAAACGGTGCTCACCGGCATATTAACAATATCTATCGATTTAATCTTGAGCATGAGATAGTAATCCATTGATGCAGCGAGAAGAAAATAGGGGATTAGGATAGAGGGAATGATGGTGTTGTATGGATTCGGGATAATGTGATTCTTAAACCATACTATGGAACACAAAGCCATAGCGACTCCTAAGAAGGCAAAGCGTTTGTACCGGGCAGCCAGATTATCGAGCGAGGTACGGCGCTTGTAGTCGAACCCGTTTTGGGCTGAATCCATTTTCTTTTCAATTTGATTGAGACGCGTCTGAGTGTCAAGCCACGCGTTTCTGAGTTCTTGATCTGTCATAGTTAATGCTGATTTTTGTAATTTGACTTCAGCTTTTCCTTAATACGGTGGAGTTTCACTGCAACTGTGTTGCGCGGATAACCCATCACTTCCGCAATCTCATCGTATGGTATCTCGTCAAGCCACAAAAGGATTAATGCTCTATCTTCAAGTGGCAGCGAGGCTATCATCTCGTGAAGAATGACAACTCTGTCGTTCTCAGAATCATCATTCTCAGATGGTTCCAGAATGCCTGCAATTGGTTGCTCTTTTCTTGCCACCCGTTTGCGTGCCGCGGACACGCAGGTGTTGAGAGTTACCCGGTAAACCCAGGTTACCACGGAGCTGTTACCGCGAAATGAATCCATTCCCCGCCACAGATTCACAAGTACGTCCTGCCTCAGATCATTGAAGTCATCGCTGCAAATCGCATAAGAGTAGCATATCTTGTTGATAATCCCCTCATGCTTGGAAATAAGACGAGTAAACCGATTCTCAGTTTCTTTTTTCTCGCTCTCGGAGTGCATGATTTCTGCCGCGAACTGCAGAAAGATAGAATGTAGCGAAAGAGTGTTTGCAAAAGTTACCATTATAGGAAAAGTCTTTTTGCACTATTTGACGCAATGAGGTGCCGGAATAGTTACATTAATCGCAAAAAAATTAGAGTCTGCTCCAAAATATTGGGGAGCAGGGTTTAGCGGCGGCGCTCAAATGCCTCAAGCATACCGCATAAGGTAGCGCGTATTTCTTTGAGTCTGGCTATTGCTCTCGCAGTATTTTCCATCCCTTTGGGATTGTTTCGCATCTCTTTTTTTGCTGCCTCGATGTGGAGTCCGCGGTCTTTAACAAGAAATTTTATCATCTGGAGACGCTCCATATCTCCCTGCGAATAGAATCTTGTGCCTTTGGCATTGCGCTTGGGGCGTAGATTGCTGAATTCGCTCTCCCAGAAGCGCAATGTAGATGCCGGTATTTCAAGTAGTTCCGACACTTCGCGGATTTTGTAATATTTCTTTTCTGAGCTTTCCATAAAAAATTGATGCTTGCAAATATACTCAAAAAAAGGTAATTTTGTATTCGTTTTTCACGCGCGTATGCGCGTTCAATTAATAATGGAAATATCAATAAATTCTAATATGCTCACAGCAAAGCAAATCCGCCAGTCGTTCAAGGATTTTTTTGAATCCAAGAACCACCGCATCGTTCCTTCAGCTCCTATGGTTGTGAAGGATGACCCCACACTCATGTTTACTAATGCCGGTATGAACCAGTTTAAGGACATTATTCTTGGTAATGCCGCCGTGAAATATCCCCGCGTTGCTGACTCGCAGAAGTGTCTGCGCGTAAGCGGTAAGCACAATGACCTTGAAGAGGTGGGGATGGACACATATCACCACACTATGTTTGAAATGCTCGGCAACTGGTCTTTTGGCGATTATTTTAAGAAAGAGGCGATTGACTGGGCGTGGGAGTATCTTGTGGATGTGCTTCACCTTGACCCTGAACGCCTTTATGCAACCGTTTTCGAGGGCTCTCCTGAAGAGGGACTCACGCGAGATGACGAAGCGGCTTCTTATTGGGAAAAGCACCTTCCCGCCGACCATATCATCAATGGAAACAAGCATGATAATTTCTGGGAAATGGGTGATACCGGACCTTGCGGACCCTGCTCTGAAATTCATATAGACCTCCGCAGCGATGAGGAGAGAGCGGCAGTTCCCGGTCGCGATCTCGTTAACCACGATCATCCGCAGGTTATTGAAATATGGAATCTTGTGTTTATGCAGTACAACCGCAAAGCGGATGGATCACTTGAACCGCTGCCCGCTAAGGTTATTGACACCGGTATGGGCTTTGAGCGTTTGTGCATGGCACTTCAGGGAAAAACTTCCAACTATGACACTGATGTCTTCACTCCGCTTATCACAACTATAGCCACACTCGCCGGAAAGAAATACGGTGATAACCCTAAGGTAGATATAGCCATGAGAGTTATTGCCGACCACGTCCGCACAATAGCATTCTCTATCGCTGATTCACAGCTTCCGGGTAATGCTAAGGCTGGATATGTTATCCGCCGAATACTGCGCCGAGCTGTGCGATATGCTTACACTTTCCTTGAGCAGAAGCAGGCGTTCATGTATCGTCTTGTTGACACTTTGATAGACACAATGGGCGATGCTTATCCCGAAATCAAAGCTCAGAGAGACCTTATCATGAAGGTTATCAAAGAGGAAGAGGAGGCATTTTTGCGCACTCTTGAAAATGGTATCAGAATGCTTGAAAGTGCCATTGTGGCTGCTAAAGCCGACGGTAAGAATGAGATCTCCGGCAAGGAGGCTTTCGTACTTTATGACACTTACGGTTTCCCGCTTGACCTCACTGAGCTGATTCTAAAGGAAAACGGTATGACTCTTGACCACAAGGGATTTGAAACCGAGATGGAAGCTCAGAAAGCAAGGGCAAGAAATGCCGCTGCTATTGAAGCTGCTGACTGGGTGGTTGTCAATGAAGGTGAACCTGAATTTATTGGATATGATTTTGTGGAATCCCCCGCAAAGATTCTTCGTTACCGCAAAATCAAGCAGAAAAAAGGGGAGTACTATCAGATCGTGCTTGATAAAACTCCTTTCTATGCAGAAATGGGCGGTCAGACCGGTGACCGTGGTACTCTCACAGATAGTGAAGGCAGAGTAACCGAGATTTTCGACACCAAGCGTGAAAACGGTATGGGAGTGCACCTTGTGAATAAACTCCCTGAAAATGTTGCGGATTCATTTACCGCAAAGATTGATGAGGAAGCGAGAACTGCCACATCATGCAATCACACGGCTACTCACTTGCTGCACCGCGCTCTCAGAGAAGTGCTTGGCACTCACGTTGAGCAGAAAGGCTCTTTTGTGTCTCCGGAAATTCTTCGTTTTGACTTCTCTCACTTCCAGAAACTTACTCCTGAAGAACTTTCTAAAGTGGAAAAACTTGCCAACAAGATGGTGCGTGAAGCTATTGCGAGAGATGAGCATCGCAATGTGCCTATAGCTCAGGCAAAGGAAATGGGTGCAATGGCTTTGTTCGGTGAAAAATACGGCGACGAGGTCAGGGTCATCAAATATGGTGACAGTGTTGAGCTTTGCGGTGGAACTCATGTGCCGAACACCGGCAATATCGGGATGATTAAGATTGTTTCTGAAAGCAGTATTGCGGCCGGTATTCGCCGAATTGAAGCTATAACCGGTTCTGCAGTTGAGAAATCTGTTGACGAGATGGTAAATACCATGCGCGAGATTGGCTCAATGCTGAATAACGCCCCCGATGTTGTGTCTGCGCTCCGCAAGGCTATTGAGGAAAATGCTGATCTCCGCAAGCAGGCTGAAGACTATTTCAATGAAAGGGCAGCTGCCATTGCAAAAGAGGCAATTGCTTCCGCCAAAATTGAAAATGGTGTCAGGATTGTTTCACTTAGGGGTGTCCGACTCCCCGATATGGCTAAAGCGGTTGCCTTCGCAGTGAGAGCCGCTTCGCCGGAATCTACCATATTTGTAGGAGCAACAAATGATGTATCCGGAAAGCCGCTTCTTACTGTTATGGTAACCGAAGATCTGGTAAAAACAGGACACAATGCTTCCCAAATGGTAAGAGAGGCGGCAAAAGCTATCAAAGGTGGTGGCGGTGGTCAGCCCGGTTTCGCCCAGGCGGGCGGTAAAGATGCAGAAGGACTCTCCGCAGCATATTCACTCCTTGTGGAAGCCGCATCAAAGTAACCTAAGTTATCCATGATATATATTAAAAGAGGCTGTCTGACACATGGTTAGGCAGCCTCTATTATGTTTTATCCGGCGAGTAATATTTTAATTTGTATGATGTCTGGATTTTGACTTATCCTTGAAGTATGAGGTATTAACTCTGAAAACAAGAATTCCTACAAGCACTACGAAGAATATGGCAAACAGTCCGGCGCAGCCACGCAGAATTAATATAGCGGTAGTATTATCAAGGTCAACAATTCCCAGAGCCGTTATCGCCATAAGTATTATGGACATTACGATTGATATTAGTGCAGCATATTTCAGTCGCAAGTTTGTTTCCTCGCGATAATACTTTTCTTGCTCTTGCTGCATCTTCTCTTTATTCTCAAAGTAATTCGCCATAATTATTTAATTTTTCACTGAAAGATAACTCGTAAGGCATTGAAAATTTTTGGATTCTTTTCTATTGGTTTAGCTGATTCAGAAATATGCACAAAAAAAAAGAGTCGAATCTATTGATTCGGCTCTTATCTCTTGTTGTGGCTTACTATTATTCAGCAACTACAGTTGAATCAGCGCAAGTGCTATCAGCGCAGCAGCTGTCAACAACAGCAACTTCTTCAACAGCAACTTCTTCAACTACTACAGCTGAGTCAGCAGCTTCAGCAGCTTTGTCAGAAGAACCGCAAGAGAAAAGAGATACGCTGAAAAGAACAGCAAGCATTAAAACTAACTTTTTCATTTTTCTTTTTGATTTAATATTAAAACAATTTTTAGCTTCAAAAACGATGCAAAGGTAATACTTCTTTATGACTCTGCAAGCGTTTTTTACTTTTTTTTTCGTCAAAATGATATTTTTCTTTAAAAAACCACAATTTTTGTAGCTGTCACACCGATCATTTAACAGTTTTATCACTCCGCGGTGCTTTTGGCTACGATTTCGTTAGCCAGAGCAACCGCTTTGGTTATGTGGTCACAAATGTGGTCTTTACCTATCAGAAGCTCAACATTGGCATGTTCAAGCACTTTATGGACATTTTCGTTTACACCGCTGAGAACAACATGAATGCCTTCTGACTGAGATGATTTGATAAGAATTTCAAGGTTATGAACACCTGTCGCATCTATAAACGGTACCTTGCGCATACGCAAAATTCTTACAATCGGCTTGTTTGCCATAGAGTTGCGCATTAGCTCGTCAAACTTTGTCGCTACACCGAAAAAGAACGGACCGTCTATTTCATAAATCTCTACACCTTGAGCAACATTCAGCACTTCATGCACTGTAGTTTCGCTACCCTCTGCAATATCAAGCTGTTCGGAATAAACTCGTATCTGGGTATTTTCCATCACACGGCGTAGGAACAGAATGATTGCAAGGAGCAGACCGATTTCTATCGCTATGGTAAGGTCGAAAATAACTGTCAGGAGAAAAGTTACGGTGAGAACGGTAACGTCACCCTTTGGATTATTCATTATGCCCCTGATTGTGCGCCAACCGCTCATATTGTAGCTGACCATGATAAGTACTGCTGCGAGGGTTGCCATTGGAACAAGGTTGATAAGGGGCATCAGGAACATGAAGATGAGCAGGAGCACCATTGCGTGAACTATACCGGCAACAGGGGTGCGACCGCCATTGGTGATATTGGTCATTGTGCGCGCTATGGCACCCGTAACAGGAATACCGCCGAAAAATGGCACCACAATATTTGCTACACCCTGACCGATAAGTTCTGTATTGCTATTGGTGCGTGAACCGGTCACACCATCGGCAACTGTTGCCGATAGAAGGGATTCTATCGCTCCGAGTATTGCTATAGTAAACGCCGAGGGGAGGAGCTGGTTTATGGTTGCCATATTTAGTACAAAACCGTGAGGCTCCGGTATATCTGTCGGAAGATTGCCGAAGCGGTCGCCGATTGTTTCAATATGGAAACCTGGCATGGAGTTGATAAACCAGACAAGAACGGTTACTATTATAATGGATATTAGTGCTCCGGGAAGTTTCTTTGAAATTTTTGGTGTAGCTATTATAATAAGGAGTGAAACAATTCCCACACCAAGGGTTGTCCAATCGATATTGCCTAAGTTCCTTATATATTCACCCCACTTTGGAATGAATTCACTCGGAACATTCTTGAGACCCAAGCCGAAAAAGTCATTTATCTGAGTGGAAAAGATTGTCAGCGCGATACCGGCGGTAAAACCTACCACTATGGGATAAGGTATGAATTTGATTACTGTTCCAAGATGAAATAAGCCCAACATAACCAGAATCAAACCGGCCATAAGGGTTGCTATGGCGAGACCTTGAAGACCGTAAGTGGCTATTATATTGTAAACTATTACGATGAATGCGCCTGTTGGTCCACCTATCTGAACTGAGCAGCCACCCAAAGCGGAAACGAGAAATCCACCGATAATTGCAGTGATGAGTCCCACTGTTGGGCTTACACCGCTCGCAATACCGAATGCTATGGCAAGCGGTAGTGCCACTATGCCGACAACCACTCCGGCTATTATATCACTTTTTAAACGTTTGGCATCATAATGCCTGAGTGCGGAGAAGAGCTTGGGTCTGAAATCGATTGATCCTGATAGATTCATAGACTTTGCAAGTAAAAAATGTGACGCGGCGGAAATTTTCTCACCGTTTTGATTTTTGAAGCTGCAAAGTTATGGCTTTATTACCAAAATCAACACTTTTTTATTGAATTTTTGATTTTGAGGCTCCTCCTCAATAGGCTTTACGGTATTTATCTTCGCCCAGAGTGTCTTCAAGAATACTGAGATATGAACTGTAACGGCTGCGGGATATCAGATTATCCTCAACCGCTTCGCGGACAGCACAGCCCGGTTCATGGGTATGGGTGCAGTTGTTGTACTTGCAATCTGCCGACACTTTGAAAATCTCGGGAAAGTAATGCGCAACCTCGTTTTTGTTTATATCCACTGTTCCAAAACCTTTTACTCCCGGGGTGTCAATAATGAATCCGCCTGGTGCCGGAAGTTCAAACATCTCTGAAAAGGTTGTTGTGTGCATTCCGGTGTCGTGAACACTGCTTATAGCGGCGGTGCGAAGGTCAAGTCCTGGAATAAGGCGGTTTATAAGAGTGGATTTACCAACCCCGCTGTTGCCGGAAAGTAATGTGGTTTTTCCGGCAAGGTGTTCCCGAAGAGCTTCTATTCCTTCACCCGATTCGGCTGAGGTGTGAATCACGGTATAGCCAATCGAGCGATAAAGATAAGTAACTGCATCAAGGTACTCCTCCCGCTCTTCGTCACCTTTACATAAGTCTGTTTTGTTGATAACGAGAGTTGCCGGAATGGAATATGCTTCGGCGGTTGCGAGGAAGCGGTCTATGAATGTTGTTGAAGTAACAGGATGAAAAAGAGTTGCAACAAGGCAGGCATTGTCAATATTTGCCGCTATGATATGAGCTTCCTTGCTTAGATTGCTTGACCGACGGATAATATAGTTGCGTCGTGGGGATATGGCGGTTATATAGGAGTCGCCTGACTCGCTCGGACGCACTTCCACTTTGTCGCCTACGGCAACAGGGTTAGTGGTGCGTATTCCTTTGATTCGGAAATTACCTTTTATCTTACAGGGCATTTCTGAGCCATCGGTAGTGCGTACTATATATGAGCTACCGGTATTCTTAACAACTGTTCCTTCCATGATTCATAAATAAAAAAGGCTGTGACAAATACCTGGCACAACCTTTGAGAAGTTAATAATGTGTCCTTTGCTTAGAGGCGGATTCTTATCTGTTGGCAGATTGTTCAAACCGCTCCGGCATTCGCGGCACATTAGCAATCGGATATAGATATTTGATTCTAAATTTCGATTGGGAATTACTTAACAAGACGAACAAGAAGTTCTTTATCCTCTTCGCTTTCCTCAAAGGCTACTTTTCCTTCGCGGGCAAGCCAGCCGAGAGCTGCATAAACTTCTTTCTCTTTAAGTTTGGTCATTTTTTTGATTTGCTTAAGTCCGAGAACATCAGCTTCATTGAGAGCGTTCCACACAAGTCCTGCGAATGTTCCAATTGTTTCAGTGTTCATTGTAAAAATAAGTTTAATAGTTAAACATTATTATGTCCGTGCATAATTTTTTTAAATGTGCGCTGCAAAGTTACGTTTTTTTATCATAACTCTACTATTATTTAACTAACAATTTTTCAATGAGATAAGTTCGCTACAAAATTCGTAACTTAATTTTTACTTCAGAAACTGCTGTACTCTTTGCTGCGGGACACCCAGTTTTATGGCTCGTTTGGCATCTGATTTTGCATCATCGTTTCTGTACCTCATTTTGTTCAGCACTGCGCGGTACAAATATAATTCTCCCTCCGATGGATTCAATCTCAATCCTTCGGCTATATCGGTTGAGGCATCGTTGAGATTGCCGGTCATGATGCGGCACAGAGCTCTTACGGCATAGTACTCCGCCTGAGGGTCTTTTTCTATGACCTTGCTTAGAGGTGAGATGGCTTCGGCATATCTGCCTGTTGTCGTGTAGATGTTGCCGGCTAATATAAGAGCAAGTTGGTTGTCAGGCGAATAACGCAACAATGTGTCAAGATCAGCCTCTGCATCAGTTGTCTTATTCTCTCGCATATAGTGGCTGATACGCATTGCGCGGGCTCTGACATTGGCTGTGTCGATAGCAAGAATCCTGTTGCAGTCGTTGAGAGCCTCATCATATCTGCCCAATGCTTCATAAACGGTTGCTCGGTTTGCAAGCACAGGCACTGTTCGCGGTGCGATATTGCAGGCGTCGGTGAGGGTGTTCAGGGCAAGAGAATCCTGACCTTGATAAAACTGAATCATCCCGAGGTTGGAAAGAAGCAAAAGATTGGCGGGGTTAGCCGGCTCCATGCGCATTGCGGAGCGAAGATATTTCTCTGCAACCTCCCAATCACCTTTGGCTATCGCGCTGTCGGCGGCTCCCATCATCTTTATATAGGGAGTTTCATCAGCCGAGGCAACTATTGGAAATCCAAGCAGCGATATGAGTGTGT
>JAIDQW010000125.1 GCA_029062075.1 Paramuribaculum sp. | reverse complement strand
ATGCTCAGGATGCTCGTTGGCTCGGAGATGTGTATAAGAGACCTCACCGCCATCACCGCGCAAAACACTACCGGAGTTGCCGCGGTACAGGGCATAGACCCAGAAATAGTTGCCCGGCAGATAGAGATGGTGTTTGCCGACATTCCTCCCCTTGCCGCAAAAACGGGTATGCTTTTCAGTAAGCCGGTCATAGAGGCTGTTTCATCTATACTGGTGCGATCGTCAGTGAGAAAACTGATAGTTGACCCGGTTATGATGTCAACATCGGGCACATATCTCATTGAGCCCGATGCGGTCGAGGCTCTGAAAACCCTTATTTTCCCGCATGCTCTGCTCGTTACTCCCAACTGTCACGAGGCAGAATCACTCACCGGAGAGAAAGAGGCGGATAAACAGGCTCAGGCACTCCACGCTATGGGATGCTCGAATGTGGTGATTAAAGGTGGCGACAGCAATAACACCGAGATTAAAACCGACTATGTGTCGCTTGACTGCGGTGCTGAGGTGTTTGACATTCGCGCCGATGCGGTTAACACTGCCAACACCCACGGAACAGGATGCACATTTTCTGCCGCTATAGCTTCATATATGGCTCTGGGCTATTCGCTTGCCGATGCTATTAAGAGCGGCAAACTGTTTGTGACCAAAGCTATTGAAAACGGGGCATACGTTACCTGCGGACATGGACATGGACCGGTCAATCACTTTTTCGCCCCACGCCGTCTCAAAAATTTCAATCCTAAATCTATTCAATAAGCTTATGAAAATTACTATCAACGGCAAAGAGCTTGAAATTGATGAGTGCGCAACTCTTGAGGAAGCGCTTCAGAAAGCCGGCGTAAGACCTCAGGGCATCGCAACCGCACTCAACAATAAGGTTATCCCCGCTGCAACGCGAACCAAGACCGTGCTCAAGGATGGCGATACCGTTACTGTTATAACAGCCTTTTATGGTGGATAATCCTCTCAGAATTGTAATTACCGGTACTGTACCGTTTGACAACGAACCTCAACGGCTCACCACTCTGCTGTCTGCGGGGTGGACCTATGTTCATCTGCGCTATCCCGACCTCTCTTTGCGCGAAGTGCGTCGTATTATAGAAGGAATACCTCAGAAGTATCATTCCCGTCTCAAACTACACGGGCATTTTGAACTTGTTAATGAATTCAATCTCGGCGGACTACACCTCAACCGGCGGTGCCCCACGCCTCCTGTCGGATATTCGGGAGCGTTGTCACTCTCATGCCATTCTGTTGAAGATGTTGCGGAAGCGGCGGCATCAAAACAGTTTGCTTATGTGACCCTGAGCCCTATTTTCGCTTCAATATCCAAACCGGGCTATGTGCCGCGCATCACCGAAGACCAGTTTGAAACCGCAGGCAAAATGATGCCTGTGGTGGCACTCGGCGGAATAGCACCGCACAAGATTCCGGACATGGCTTTTATTCCTGTTGCCGGCTATGCGGTTCTCGGCTACCTGAGCAAAGTGAGCGACCTGCGCGAACTCGAACTCATTACCGAAGACTTCAAATGTTTTGAAAAGTAATATCAAATAATAATATACTTATGCTACAGTTTATTACACATCAGTCTGACCGCTTCTCCATTCCGGAAGAGGCTCAGATGGCAATTGAAGGCGGATGCCGCTGGATTCAGTTGCGCATGAAAGATGCCTCTGACGAGGAGGTTAAAGCGGTTGCCAACGAAATTATCCCCCTTTGCAAGGAGAATGACACTTTTCTTATTATAGACGACAGGGTTGAGCTGGTGAATGAACTTCGTGTGAGCGGGGTGCATCTCGGCAAGGAGGATATGGACCCGCTGCAGGCTCGCGAACTGCTCGGTCCTCACGCTATTATAGGCGTGACTGCCAATACTGCTGATGATATTCTCCGTTTCAAGGGTAAGGATGTAGATTATGTAGGACTCGGACCGGTTCATTTCACCACCACAAAGGCAAAGCTATCGCCTGAACTCGGCATCGAGGGGGTGAAAAGAGTAATAGACGAGGTACGGACAAAAGGCGTTGAGCTACCTATTGT
>JAIDQW010000124.1 GCA_029062075.1 Paramuribaculum sp. | reverse complement strand
ATATGATAGTGAAGAGCTCCCTCTGAGTGTCAAACCAGACAAAAAACTTTCTGCATCTGATGTAATGAACTTACTCGCAGAAACTTACGAAGGAACAGAGTGGGATATGACGAAAAACTTGAAAGTTCCCCAAAAAAATAATAAAACCGGTGAAACTGATACTATTGTAAGCCCGGTTGCCAACCCTTGGATGAATCGCGATTATATCAATCTTTTCAATGCTCTAAGCGACAGTTCGGTAGTAAATGTACGAAATGTATCCGTACCTCAGTGCTCATATTCAACGGTTATTCAATTAAGAAACTGGCTCCCCGACGGTGTTGGAGGTGTTGCATGGGTAGCATTTGATAATCCCGGACAGAGTCCGAGAATCCCGGTGTTCTCAGGCACAAAAGATCTCCCTGAATCATTTAAAATTGACGGTCAGCTACGATATGATGATAATTCCGCTCTTTGGGCTTTTAGAAAAGCTAACAAACTCGCAACCATTAAATGGGGTGAGACAAGAAAAGATATTGAGAAAGGCAGACAGCATTATATTAATAAAGGTGTGACTGAACTTCCATTTGTTGAGAAAACATATAAGGAAATATCAGACAAAGAGGGTATTGATGCCGCAAATGAATATCTGACAAATTATACCGCTGACTTTGCCGGAGCAGCTATAAATCGTTGGAACGAGCTCGGTAAAAAATACTGGAGCAAATATGGCCGTGGATTTTAATTAATAAACTTTATTATGAATAAATATATATTTGGATCAGCCACTCTTATTCTTGCATCTCTTTCTGCTTTTGCACAAGGATATGAGTTTACAACTATTACAGATGTGCCTGTGACATCAGTAAAGAATCAGGCATCAAGCGGTACCTGCTGGTGCTTCGCAACTACCTCATTCATGGAAGCAGAATTGCTTCGTAATGGTAAAGGAGAACATGATCTCTCCGAGATGTTTATTGTTCGCCAGAAACTTCTGAATCAACTGGATGACAATTTCAGACGCAGAGGCAAGGGAAATATCGGACAAGGCAGTTTAAGCCATACATTCATGAACGCTTATAAGCAGGTTGGAATTGTGCCGGAAGAAGTATATACCGGGATAAACTATGAAGGCGGACGTCACAACCACGGTGAAATGATGTCTGTGCTTCATGCTGTGGCTGAGGCGGGAGTCAAGAACAAGAAACGTTCTCCGCAATACGATAAGGTTGTAACCGCTGTTCTTGACAGCTATCTTGGAGAGATTCCTGATAAATTCACATATAAAGGCAAGGAATATACACCAAAATCTTTTGCCGAGTCACTTGGTCTCAATATGGATGATTATGTAGAGCTTACAAGCTTCACTCACAAACCTTATTACAAGGCGTTTGAGCTTGAAGTTCCCGATAATTGGGAGCATGCCAAGCAGTATAACGTGCCTTTGGATGAGCTGATAGAGACAATGGATTATGCGCTCGAAAATGGATATACAATTTGTTGGGACGGAGATGTGAGCGAAAAAGGCTTTTCCCATGTCAATGCCGTAGCCATAAATCCGGAGGTTACTGATCTGTCACTTTACTCCAAGGAAGATTCCGCCAAATTCGCAAAGAAAAATGAAGCACAGAGACTTGAAGAAGTTTTCAAATTTGAGAAGATTTATCCGGAAGTGAGCGTTACTCCTGAAATCCGTCAGAATGGTTATGAAACTTTTGTTACAACAGATGATCATCTTATGCATATTACAGGAAGCGTAAAAGATCAGAACGGGACTAAATATTACAAAACAAAGAATTCATGGGGAACCGAAAGGAATGACAATGGCGGCTATCTCAATATGAGCGAAAGCTATGTAAAAGCGAAGACCATATATATTATGGTGCATAAAGATGCTGTTCCTAAAGAACTACGCAAGAAACTCAAAGTGTAATAAATGCACATGAATAAACTCATTTTTACATTCCTCATTTTGGCTACAACTATATCAGTTTCAGGGAAAAACACTATAACAATTAAGTCTGCTGTTAAAAATGACACTGTTTACTATTATTGTTACGGGGTTCAAGATTTGGCTGACAGAGTTTTTCCAACAGACAAACAGTTTGTTATTCTAAAAAAAGGTAAAGCTACTCTTCAGGCGCCGGATGAAGGCGCGATATTCGAATTTTGGGGACCGGGGTTGTTCAACGGCAACAGTGGACCGATCGTCTCCCCTCCGGGTAAGAATGTCATTTTTACCGTCATAGGATCTGACAAAAAGAATATGAGGGTAGCAGGGTCAGAACTTGCCGCTAATATTCTCGCAATAGAAACTCTAGGTGACTCACTACAGGCAATCATAAGATGTTTACCAGAAGAGGACAAAGTAGCATTTGACAGCATATATACTTTGTGGCGCAAACGCTACGACAATGCTCTCCCATACCATTTGAATGATGATTTCGGTATATATTGCTTGGATAAGGCGACAATAGATACCATGAATAAATACTTTGACAGCATTCCTGAACCTCACAAAGATGCTTTTTTTGCACCGGTTTATGAGCAAAACAGAACTACGATAGAAAATTATCGCGAAAGAATAGCGGCTAAAGAACGCATTAAAGTAGGAGCTGATGCACCGGAATTCATTCTTCCCGACATGAATGACAATTTGGTTTCTCTAAGTTCATTCAGGGGCAAGTGGGTATTGCTTGACTTCTGGGGTTCCTGGTGCAAATGGTGTATGATCGGTGTCCCTCAGATGAAGGAGAATTATGCAAAATTCTCCGATAAATGTGAATTTATAGGCATAGATTGTAATGACCTCAAAGAAGACTGGATAAAGTGCGTTAAGGCTAACGATATGGATTGGGTTCAATTATTTAATAAGCCTAAGAACGGAAAACCGGCATCCATAATTTACGGGGTGAGCGGTTATCCCACTAAAATTCTTATTAATCCAGACGGTAAGATAGCAAAGATTTGTGTTGGAGAGGACAAAACTTTCTATGATGATTTCTCAGAACTAATGAAATAGCAACTGAATGTATATAGTAAAAAAACAGATGGAGATAGCCGGGTGTCACCGGCTGTCTCTTCCATATGAAAGCGCATGCACCCGATTGCACGGTCATAATTGGATAGTGACTGTTCATTGTAAAGCAAAAGAACTTAACAGTGAGGGAATGGTTATCGATTTCAAACATATAAAGGATACTATTCATGACTACCTTGACCATGGTAATTTTAACGAACTACTCCCCTTCAATCCAACAGCTGAAAATATAGCAAAGTGGATTTGTGATCAAATTCCATGCTGCTTTCAGGTAGATGTTGAAGAGAGTACATCAAATATTGCCACATATATTAAGGATGAAGAATGTTAAGGGTTAACGAAATATTTTATTCTCTTCAAGGAGAAGGTTATTTCACTGGTACTCCTGCTATTTTTATAAGACTAAGCGGGTGCAATTTGAAGTGTACTTTTTGTGATACAGACCACTCTCATTATAAAG
>JAIDQW010000123.1 GCA_029062075.1 Paramuribaculum sp. | reverse complement strand
CAATGAAATTTGGCAGTGCGGCAAGACGTCTCAGCGCTTTATTCAACCGAGGAGATGGAGCTAAGAAACCAGCTACTATCATAACCTTTATCGGCGAAGCCAATCGAAATCCAAGTTGCCGGGCAAATAAAGTAGAAATTCCTGTCTCGGGTTGAATCATCTCAACTAAGCGGAACTTTTCATCTTCGAAATCTGAGACTTCGGATAAAGGTTCACTCAATTGAATATTTATATGTACCGGTGCTTTTCGTCCGCTCAACGCCATTATTATAGCATCGTTGATTTGACGGTTAGCATACCATTTGAGATTTGACCCTGAAGAGTCAGGCAAATTGTAAGAAGCCTTAACAAAATTACCCAGGGCTTCAAATTGACGTATAGTTTGACTATCATCCTGATCAATCCATTCCATGGGTCGATCAGCCGAGATAACTATAAGAGGTATTCTACGATAATATGCTTCAGCAACAGCAGGCGCATAGTTCAGTAGAGCTGTACCTGAAGTGCAAACTATTGCAACGGGTTCATTTGAAATTGCAGCGTATCCGAGAGCCATAAATGCGGCACTCCGCTCGTCAACCACTACTTTGGTCTTTATTCCCGTATTACGCTCAAGGGCCATTATCAACGGAGCATTCCTTGTGCCCGGTGATAGAATAGCAAACCTCACCCCCCTTGCTACAAGCTGGGAGGCGAGGTCGCGGCATATTTCTTTCAAGGTATTGACCATCTTGGTTGTACCTTGAGTCAATTACTTGTTATTCAAAGCACATGAAGCACACTTTTCAGAAATCTGAGTGAAGAAATCATTACCCTTATCATCCACAAGAATAAATGCGGGGAAATCTTCCACTTCAATTTTCCAAATGGCTTCCATGCCTAATTCAGGATATTCAAGCAATTCAACTTTCTTGATGCTGTTCTGTGCAAGGATAGCTGCAGGTCCACCAATTGAACCGAGATAAAAACCGCCATGTTTCTTACATGCATCTGTAACCTGCTTGCTTCTATTACCTTTGGCAATCATAACCATTGAACCACCGGCTGCCTGGAACTGATCAACATAAGAGTCCATTCTGCCTGCCGTTGTAGGACCAAAAGAACCAGAAGGCATTCCTTTTGGTGTTTTAGCCGGACCGGCATAATATATAGGATGATCTTTAAGATACTGAGGCATCGGCTCACCTTTGTCAAGACGTTCTTTAATCTTTGCATGAGCTATATCTCTTCCCACAATGATTGTGCCGTTTAGTGAAAGGCGTGTAGAAACAGGATATTTTGAAAGCTCTTTACGAATTTCATCCATTGGACGATTAAGGTCAATCTTCACAACCTCACCTTCGCCCTGCTTTCTATACTTTTCAGGAATCAATTCTGCTGGATTTGAATCAAGTTTTTCAATCCATAGTCCCTGCTTATTAATTTTTGCCTTTACATTTCTATCTGCCGAGCAGGAAACTCCAAGTCCAACCGGGCAAGATGCGCCATGACGTGGAAGACGGATTACACGAATATCATGCGCAAAATATTTACCACCGAATTGAGCACCGAGTCCAATTTTCTGAGCTTCTTCAAGAAGCTGTTTTTCAAGTTCTACATCTCTGAAAGCATGGCCATATTCATTACCCTTGGTAGGAAGACTGTCATAATACTTAACAGAAGCCTTCTTTACTGTTGCCAGATTCATTTCAGCAGAAGTTCCGCCTATAACAAATGCGATATGATAAGGCGGACAAGCTGCAGTACCCAAGCTCTTCATTTTCTCTACGAGGAATGGAAGAAGAGTTTTGGGATTTATCAGTGCTTTGGTTTCCTGATAAAGATATGTTTTATTTGCTGAGCCTCCACCTTTAGCTATAAAGAGGAACTTATACTCATCACCGCCTACAGCATATAAATCAATCTGAGCAGGAAGATTACAGCCGGTGTTCACTTCATCATACATATTGAGGGGAGCATTCTGGGAATAACGGAGATTGTCCTCGGTATAAGTCGTATAAACACCCTTTGATAATTTCTCCTCATCACAGTCACCGGTATATACATTCTGCCCTTTCTTACCGATAACAATAGCTGTGCCGGTATCCTGACAGAAAGGTAATTGACCCTTGCTTGCAACTTCCGCATTACGAAGCATTGTCAGTGCCACAAACTTATCGTTTTCACTTGCTTCAGGATCATGCAAAATCTTAGCAACCATTTCATTATGCTCTCTTCGAAGCATAAATGCATTGTCATGTGTAGCCTGGCGGGCCAAAACGGCAAGTGCCTCAGGATCTACCACAAGCATCTCACGGTCGCCCCATTTTTCGGTTTTTACATAATCTGATGTCAGGAGATAATATTCGGTCTTATCTTCTCCCAGAGGAAACATTTCCTGATAGTGAAAGGGTTTTGTTGCCATTTTCAAATTAAATTTAAGATTTACGGCAAAATTAAGAAAATTATTATTCAAATTCACTAACCTCTTTAAACATTTATAGGAATCAGAATCTAAACTCATGAATCTAAGAGAATCATAGGTCTGCTTTCTTTGTTCTAATTGTGACAGATCTTGGAGGTATTCTCAGCTACCATAACCACTAAAGCCTCCTTTGTTTGGGGAGAGTTTAGCTAAAACTGAACTTAATCTATCTTCAACTAACTCAGTTTCAAGGATCTAATCAAGGATATTTTTTTACGAATATATCTGTTAAGTATTCCAAGTAAATAAAATGTTATACTTATAATAATCTCTCCTATTAAGATTAGAGGCAGCTTCCATATCTCCTTCATGCTGTCATATGGATGAGTGAGGGTGTAAGGATTACTGCGAGATACAGACCAAGGCACCCATAAGGATGTCTCTGTATCAGGGAGGAGATGGCAATTTGTAAGAACTATAAAAACCGATGAAGCCATAATAGCTGATATCGAAATAAGTAAACTCCACTTTAAATATAATAC
>JAIDQW010000122.1 GCA_029062075.1 Paramuribaculum sp. | reverse complement strand
CTTTCACACTTATACAACACCTATATAGCCGATTATGAGGCTAAACCTTTGGATGGTCTTGAGGGTGATGCCCGCTTTGTCCAGCATGCTATAAACCGTACCGTTGAGAGAGTACATCAGGCTATGGAGGCATTTATCCACAACATGAATACTATTCATTCACGCGGTGGCAACCAGGTGGTTTTCAGCTCAATAAACTATGGCACAGATACATCAGCAGAAGGAAGGTGTATTATTAGAGAGCTTCTAAACTCCACCTATGAAGGTGTTGGCAATGGTGCTACTGCTATTTTCCCTATTCAGATTTGGAAGAAGAAACGTGGTGTGAGCTATCTACCATCCGATCGCAATTATGATCTATACAAACTTGCCTGTAAAGTTACCGCCCGCCGTTTCTTTCCAAATTTTGTAAATCTTGATGCCACTTTCAATCACCACGATAAATGGCGTGAAGATGATCCGGATAGATATAAATATGAGGTTGCTACAATGGGGTGCCGAACACGAGTATTTGAAAACCGTTATGGCGAAAAGACTTCAATTGGACGCGGTAATCTCAGCTTTACTACTGTGAATATTGTTCGCATAGCTATAGAATGTATGATGATTCAAGATAAGGACGAAAGAATTGCGAAATTCATGAATACCCTTGATAAGGTTCTGGATATTGCAGCACGCCAGCTTTGTGAACGATATAACTTCCAGAAGACAGCTTTGGTTAAACAGTTCCCTCTACTTATGTCACGTTTGTGGAATGGTTGTGAAAACCTCTCAGCAGGTCAGACCATAGAGAGTGTAATAAATCAGGGTACACTCGGAATAGGATTTATAGGATTAGCTGAGTGTCTTATTGCTCTTGTCGGCAAGCATCACGGCGAGAGCGAGGAGGCCCAGACACTCGGACTTAAGATTGTGAGTCACATGCGTAGCAGAATTAATGAGTACAGTGAAAAATATGGCCACAACTTCTCTGTGCTTGCCACACCTGCGGAAGGATTGAGCGGCAAATTCACATCCAAAGATCGGAAAAGTTTCGGAATCATACCCGGTATTACAGATAAAATTTACTATACCAACTCCAATCATGTGCCGGTATATTACAAGTGCTCTCCAAAGCACAAGGCAGAAATTGAAGCTCCCTATCACGAGCTCACAGGGGGCGGCCATATCTTCTATGTAGAGATTGACGGAGATGCCACACACAATCCTAAAGCTATAGCCGACATTGTGGATCTTATGGACAAGAATAATATCGGCTACTGCTCGGTTAACCATAACCGAAACCGTTGCATGGATTGTGGATATGAAGATGCAAGCGAAAATCTAGAATCTTGTCCTAAATGCAATAGCAAACAGATTGACAAACTCCAGCGCATCACCGGTTATCTGGTTGGCACCACCGACAGATGGAACAATCCCAAACTGGCATAACTCAATGACAGAGTGGTCCATAAGTAATGAGTTTGAGAATCCTTGATATAATAGAAGGTACAACAGTTGACGGTCCGGGATTCCGGACCGCCATCTATTTTGCCGGATGTCACCATCACTGCCCGGGGTGTCATAATCCCGAATCATGGGATTTTAATGCCGGGAGAGAAATTGATATTGATACCCTAATGCATCTTATAATTTCCAATGATATGGATGTAAGTTTAAGTGGCGGCGACCCGGTGTATCAGATCAATGAAATAATTCC
>JAIDQW010000121.1 GCA_029062075.1 Paramuribaculum sp. | reverse complement strand
GCTTGTAGCAATTCCAATATCAGCTCCGGTGAGTTTGCACACGCCTGATGCCATCTGTGACGCAACCTCTTCGCTTCCCGCTCCTTTGGTCGCGATAGATTGAAAACTTACACCAAGCACTCCTGTTTTTACGTCATTGCTGTAAGCAACCACTCCTCCAAGCATACTCTCGGAGCTTCCCGGTATGGCAGTGATAGCTCCGGCAATATTCCCTCCGGTACAACTCTCTGCTGTGGCTACTTTCGCATCGGTAATTCGGGACTCATTGAGAAGCAGTTCGGCAGGAGTAATATCTGATTCAGCAACTATATAATTGCCGATTATCTTCTTGATTTCGCAGCATGCAGAATCGGCTGCCTCAGTCAGTTTGGCTTTGTCTTTGCCGGTAGCATCGAGGCGCAGACGGATATAGCT
Source organism: Paramuribaculum sp. (assembly GCA_029062075.1). Lineage (GTDB taxonomy): Bacteria > Bacteroidota > Bacteroidia > Bacteroidales > Muribaculaceae > Paramuribaculum. The sequence continues at coordinate 700 of JAIDQW010000121.1, read as the reverse complement.
TGCATTAGGCAGGTAAGCGAGATGCAGATATTCGGGAAGAGAATCCTCAAAGTCTGCAAGTAACTCAGCCATTGCACTTTCGCTTATTCCGGTAGTGATGAAAGTTCTATGTTCAATAACTGTGTTGTCGGGAAAACGTTTGCGGAGCATGTTGAAAACCACATCCTCAAACATTCCCACTGTTTCAAAAGGTACGCCAGGCATCGCAACAAGTACCTTACCGTTGCGCTCAAACCACATAATCGGAGCGGTGCCGAGCCGATTCTGAATCACCTCGCAGCTGCTCGGCACAATAGCCTGTGCCGCAGTGAGAGCATTCATCAGCAAGCCTCTGCGTCCCATTATATTCCGCACATTTTCGAGAACTTCGCGGTTTTCCACCGGCTCACCACCGAAAATCTCCATAAGAACGGTTTTGGTTATATCATCCTTTGTCGGTCCGAGTCCGCCGGTCGTGATAACAACATCGCTTTGGGCGAAAGCTCTGTCTATGGCGCGCTTGATATCTTCGCCATTATCACTGCAAACCTCCACGCCCGCAACGCTCCAACCGAATGGAACCATAATCCGTGCAAGGCTTCCGCTGTTTGTGTCATTAACCTGACCTATGAGAAGCTCATCTCCTATCGCTACAATATTTACCTTCATTCCAAACGCTTTTACATCAAACTCCTACGCGGGCATAAGGCACTTCGTCATA
>JAIDQW010000120.1 GCA_029062075.1 Paramuribaculum sp. | reverse complement strand
GATCAGTACCGTCGGTAGTGTACCATATATCGGCAATTTTCTGGCTCTCTGCCGTTTGTGAAATCAGCGTTACAGTAGCGGTTGTAATAAATTCACCCTTTTCAGAATCAACACCGGCACCGCTTAGCTCAATTCGTGGAGCCCGCGGTGTTTCGACTCCGCTCACAGTGAAATCAGGCATCATGGCAACCATGTATCTGCCGTCCGGATAAGTGCCGTCGTCCTCAATCTTTTTGGAGCCGTCGGCAAGCATCACAACACCTGTGATATTATATAGTGCGCTTTCAGAATAGATCACATCCCAGCCGTTTACAGGCTCGAATATATCCTTGACATTCAGCACAGGTCTGCCGGGCAGATCAAGGTAGTATGTAAACAAGTTTTCTATTTCTGAGCCATCATCCTCGGCATTACCATTTACATCACCCTCTCGAATCACCCTTACATTTTTAATGGAATAGAGCAGCATTCTGTCGGAATCGTCGAATGGCTTGACTTCATTATCCTGCGCGTTGATAGTGTAAGGTGTGATAGGTTCGTGCCGGGCATCCTCCACCCTGCGGAAGGTGCGGATATATCCTGTTGCGTTAGCGATAAGATTGCCGAACTTGGAGCGGGTAGGTATCAGAGCGAAGTTAGATATTACATCCCCGGCTTCCAGCGGTTTTAGGTTATCGCTTAATGGTTCAATCCCCACGGCGGCAGTAGCAGCAAAATTTATTCCTGCAACATCCTGATTCCATCCGTTTGCATTGTAGATAAGAATGGAGTGAGAGCTCAAATCCTCTGTATCGGGCAGAGTGTTTCCATCACCAGGTGTTGTGCGAATGTAAATATAGTGAGGTGTTACCGCACGGACATGGGCGAGTCCGCTGTATCGGAAATACTCATGGTCATCACCAATTTTGCTTGAGAGCGCGGGAAGAGTTTTGTCATCCGGGAAGAGTGCTTTGAAATCGGCTATATTGTCAACTACGGTAGCATCTTTCTTGTTGAAGCGGATAGTGACTATTCCGGAGGGTAGTCCGTTGCTGACAAGGCGCACAGCAAGTGTGCAACCTCCGTCCTCGAGTTCCTTAGGTGTAACACTTATTGAGCCGTTGGCGGGAATAGTCTCAACCTGAGATTTATCATTCCAGTCTATTCCATTTACCCATGCTTCCCAGTTGGTCTTGTCGGTGTCGCCGAAAGCAAACTGCAGCTCATCACCGTCTTCATCAACACCTTCAAGATTGAGGGTGATATTGAGGCTTTCGCTGATAACATTCATTTCAATATATTCTCCGGGCGCGGCTTCAGGGTTTATGGGGTTAGGCGCGAGGAGTCGCGGACCGGGCACTGCCGCAAGGGGTAGAACCACAAGACCGTCCTCGGCGGAATATCCCACATAGCCTTTTACGCGGTAGGTAATGCCTGCATCAAGGTTTTCTACCACATCGTTGTACTCATCAATGGAACCAATACGGTGGAAAGCCTTGAACTTTCTACCTTCAGAATCCTCGAAACTTTCATCTCCGTCCCATTTGAAGGCGGTGAGCAGCATAAGTTTGTTGTAGTCAGCCTTATTGACGGTATTGGCTTCTTCAAGATCAATATCTTTATCAGCCTTAACCGGGCTTCCGAGGAATGGAGTATAGTCAATGGTACCGGTTAGGTAAAGTTCGGGGAATCCTTTGTCCTGACCTCGAAGCACACCCACGGCACCTTCAAAATTATACGGTGTATCGGGATCAAGTGCCATAAACTCGCTGAATCCCTTATCGGATGTGTTGAAGTCACCGACAATTCGTATGGCATTGCCAAACTCATCGGTAACAAACAGAATTTCGTTTTCATCCTTACCGGTTACCGCGCTGTTTCGGCTTACATAAGCACCACGCACCCATAGTGGGGTGGTCACATATACGATATTACCGGGTAAAACTCTTGTTAGAGAAGCAGATGAAAGATCGGTAAGTTCCTCATTTTCAAGATATCGGTAGTCGCGGTAGTTCACCGCGCTCTCCCTGCCCATAACCACTTCGCGGACAAACAGGCGTCCGGTTGTTTTTTCAGGAATCGAAACAGTGCTTTCCGTCCAGTCGTTCCACTTTGTGGCGTCAGGTTCCTGCGCCCAGACATTGTTGCTGCCGGTAGGTATGAACTGGTATTGCACATTGTGGATGTCGCTGTCGTTTGTAGGAGTCATCGCAACCCTAACTGTTTTGCCAATAAATCCGACAACGTCTCCTGAAAGGGTAGCGAGTTTCTGTCCCTCAGATTCATAGAGGGTTGGAGCGGGAATAAGCACAGAGCTTAACGGATCATGGTAAATAATCTGTATTGTCGTGGTCTTACTTGCCCCTTTATTAGTAGTAATACCATCGTTCAACGCGAAATTCACTAACATGAATCCGCCGTTGGTAACAAGGGTCTCATAGTCCAGGGGAATTTCAATTTCAGCATATTCATTACCCGGCTGGAACATAACATCCTCAGCGGATGTCTCCGATTTTACGAAAGCGGTAGATTGGCTAATGGTGCCCATGCCAACAAGATAGCGCACGAATCGAGCAAAAGGCATGTGCTCAACCGGTATTTTCACTGTTCCGGCTTCAATATTTTTGTCGGTGACGTAAAGCGTTTTTGTTTTGGCATCATATTCGGTGCCTTCACTTAATCTGGGAGTGAAAACATCCGGTTCGTAATCCGCAAACCTATTATTGGCACTTTCGGTGCGGGTTAGACTGACCACCACTGCCGGAGATGTGCCGGCAGAGTTCCAAGCCTGGAAGGTTTGATAGCGTGGAGTTGTTAAAGTGACCAGCATCTCGATCGGTGTGTTCTGCTGATATGCAGGCATCAGGCAAGGCAGCGTACTTGCTGAGTTCATGCCGTAGGTAGTATTGTTAAACTGCAGCTTGCCGTTTGTATCTCCGCAATATTCCATGATCGCTGAGTGAGGAAAGCTGTTTTTTGTGCCCGCTCCCCAACCGAAACAGTCTTCTGTTGAAAAAAAGAATGCGCGGGCATCGTATGGTGGTGGGGTAGTATTACTGATAAAATCAATATCTGAACTGCTGTTGTTTGCTTTGGTCCAAATGGTTGAAACGCCCTCGTAAAGAGGAACGCTTGCAAAAATTCGGTCGGTAGGTTCAATCGCAACTTCAATATGGGCGTTTGTTCCTGTGCCTACTTTCTCTACGTGGTATTTGCCGAATGATGCGTTTATGTATCCTGCTCCTACCGCTTCCTGGCTTACGTCAATTTTCTCGCCATTGATAAGGATATATGGAATATCTTTAGGGGCGGAAATGCTCTGGACCGGTCTCCATTCACCGTCAACAGTAGCCAAAGCATAGCATTTTGAGCCCAAGTCAATGGTAAAATCTTTTTCCTTACCCGGACGAGGGATTATGATTATAGAGTTGAGGTTCTGTGATATGTTAGCATCGTTGCTTCTCCATTCATCTCTGGCGTTACCGGCATCGCCGTATTTCGCGTTTCCCAGGGAGCAGCTACCATCAATTTTAATTGTAATAGAGCTGATCACTCCTTCAAGAGTGCGGAAACGCATTTTAGTGCCTTCAGGCACAAGGATGTAAGATGAGTTTGGCGCGTCGGGATTGGAGTCATACTCAGTAAGTCCTACACCGCGGTAAGGCTTTTGCACTTCAAAGAGCATCTGCAGTTTGTCCTCTCCTGCAAGTGTGTTAGTACCGTTGGGTGACACCTGAACGGCAAGGAGTGTTCCGTTGTAAGGAGTGGGAGTTGTATAGACGTCAAAGGGTGATTTTGAGTTTGGCAAATATGAGTTGCAGAAATAAGAACTGAAACCGTTTGCATCGGAATACAGCAGTGCACCCTCATTGTGTCTTGCTCCGGCTCCGTTTGAAGCAGGGTTCACGGCATTGTTATTCCAAGTATAATTACCCATACCTTGAACAGAAGCGTTACCTTGACGAATAAAAGTACCATCGTCTGCGGCGCCGGAAATATGAATTGTTGAAACCGGATCCCCCGAAGCCTGTGCATGTGTTTGCTGAACGATTGAGAGAGCAAACGCTGCGGTGAATAGCAAAATTTTTTTCATACGGAATGATGAAATATTGATTGATTTTTTATTGTCTGATGAGTCTTGCCATGCAAAATTATAGCAGCGGCAAAGCTGTTTTATATGATTAACCGTATTATATAACTGTATAATACGCGCAAAATTATAAAATAAAATGTGATGAAGTGAATTTTGTTGGAAAAATCTAACACTTGCATGATTTTGCTGATATTGTGGGAATGGTTAACTTTGTGGCATGGATTCAAAATTTGTAGGCATATTGAGGTGGGGCAGGCGCTATATCCGCATCGGCTTTGTGCTGATGGTGGGCGTTCTTGCTTATATCATGCTGTTCAGCGATAACTCGGTGATAGATAACTACAGGTATCAGATGGAGATAGACAAGCTGCGCACTGAAATAAAGGAGTGTACCGACTCAATAGTCTATTATGAGAATCTGAACCGTCGCCTGAGAACTGATCCCGCCACCATGGAGCGCATAGTGAGGGAGCAGTATCACATGCAGCGGACCAATGAGGATATTTATATAGTTGAGTAAATGGGAAATAAAAATAATGCCGGCGCAGAGCGCGGATGGGCAAAATTGCTTGCAATAACCGGCTTGCTGCTGGTTATGGCAGCCACAGTGCTCCCTCTTACCGGCAATCGCGGAGATGTGTTCCGCTATATTTACGCATCTGGCGCCCTTCTGGTGTTTGTAGGCAGGTTGTTTAACCGTTGCCCGAGCGACTCTCTGAGAGTAAGACGCCTGTACCGTCTCGAAGTGTGGGCGGGTGTGGTTTTTTGTGTTGGTGCTTTCTTCCTGTTCTATCCCTTTGCAGGGGCTATGGACTGGATGGCTTTTACGCTTGCCGGTGGTGTGATTGAGGCTTATGCGTCGCTGATGATACCCCGCGTTCAGAGCCGTGAGGGTAAAAAATAATATTAATTAAGGGTGTTATTCTGTACAAATTGCTAATTTTGAGGAGAAATGGCACGCATTAGTAATAATGACCAATGTAA
>JAIDQW010000012.1 GCA_029062075.1 Paramuribaculum sp. | reverse complement strand
TGATTACCAGACTGCGGTAATGGCTGAGGAGCTTGGTATGAATCTCGTAACAGCGGCATTGAATGGTGGAGAAGATTATGAATTACTATTTACCGTTCCGCTTCATTATCATGAAAAGATGGAGAAGATGGAAGGTGTTAAGGTAATTGGACATATCACTAAAGAGGATTTAGGATGTGCAATGATTACAAGAGATGGAAATGAGATACCATTAAAAGCGCAAGGATTCAATCATTTAGGTTGAGTGTTATAATAATAATCATATATTTTGTGTAAAATTTAACCGTTATTTGAGTAACTTTGCACCCGATAAAAACTGACAGCCCCACAGAGGAGAGGCGCCGATAGCCAAAACCACTGAGAGGTGTAGGTTAAAAATAAAAATAAAGCATTATGATAAATCGCGTTCTAATTAGAATTAAGGTAGTACAGCTATTGTATTCTTATCTGCTCACCAGAAGTGAATTTAAGATAGAGACATTACCAGAATCACCAACTCGCGATAAGAGGTTTGCTTATTCAATGTATATTGATACTCTTCTGTTCATAATGCAGTTGAGCGGATTCAGAGTTCAAAAAGATTTCGATGCTTCCCTTTTGTCTTTGATGGGGGACAATAAATATTTGAACTCAAATAAAATTATCCGTGCTCTCGCTGGCGATGATAGATTACGTGCTGTAATAGCCAGAGGTTCCCAATCAATAAGTAATTTTGATGAGTGTACAAAGGAAATCTTTGATAAGATTGTAAATTCCTCTATTTATAGGAGCTATATAAGACAGAAGGACAAGGATATCATTGATGACTTGAAATTCTGGACTGTTGTCATAGCTACAGTATTAGCAAAAGATGAGCATTTTATTGCTTGCGCTCGTAAAAATGCAGATTTCACACTTTCAGGTTTCGGGCGAGGAATACAAATGGCTATTGATACACTTTCCAGTTATAGTGATACAAAGTCAACCCTCAATGAAGCGCGTAATTCTTTGGATAGGTCACTGGATAAAGCACGTGAATTATATTTTGCACTATTGCTCTTGCCGGTCGAATTGACTCGTTTGCAGGAACAGAAACTTGATGCTGCAAAGCACAAATATTTGCCGTCGGCTGAAGACCTGAATCCTGATACTCGTTTTGTGGGTAACATTTTCCCCAAACTTATTAATGAATCACCGGAAGTCAAAGATTTTTTGAAAGATAATCCTATTGGTTGGGAGAATGATTTTACCCTTACGAAGAAGCTCCTAGACAAAATATTGGCATCAGATATTTATGAAGATTACATGAATAAGCCTGTTACGGACAGAACTATTGATTGTGATTTTTGGAGAGCTGTATATAAAT
>JAIDQW010000119.1 GCA_029062075.1 Paramuribaculum sp. | reverse complement strand
GTATATAGGTTAAGTATCGCCTAAAAGGCGGATACTTAACCTTTTTGTGTTAATATTTAATTTGAGTTCCTTTAACGTTTTTTAGATGTCAGTTTCATTAGATAAACCCCGTGTAAATTTCGCGTCGGTTAAGAATCCACTACCGTATCCCGACTTTCTCGAGGTGCAGCTGAAATCTTTTAAGGACTTCCTGCAACTCGACACCCCGCCGGAAAACAGAAATAACGAGGGTCTGTATAAAGTTTTCGCCGAGAACTTCCCTATTGCAGACACAAGAAACAATTTTGTGCTGGAATTTCTCGACTATTATATCGATCCCCCGAGATATACGATCGAAGAGTGTCTTGAAAGAGGATTAACATACAGTGTTCCTCTCAAGGCTAAACTCAAGCTTTACTGCACCGATCCTGACCATGAGGATTTCGATACTGTTATACAGGACGTTTACCTCGGTCCTATTCCGTACATGACAGAAAAAGGCACCTTTGTCATCAACGGAGCTGAACGTGTTGTTGTTTCCCAGCTGCACCGTTCTCCCGGTGTGTTCTTCGGTCAGAGCACCCATGCCAACGGCACCAAGCTCTATTCCGCAAGAATTATTCCCTTCAGAGGATCGTGGATTGAGTTCGCTACAGACATCAACAATGTCATGTATGCGTATATCGACCGTAAGAAAAAATTACCTGTAACAACACTCCTCAGAGCCATCGGACTTGAAAGCGATAAGGACATTATCGAAACATTCGGACTCGCTGAGGAACTCAAAGTTAACAAAACCAACCTTAAGAAAGCAGTAGGCAGAAAACTCGCTGCCCGTCTTCTTGAAACTTGGATGGAGGACTTTGTTGATGAAGATACCGGTGAAGTTGTTTCTGCCGAAAGAAGCAGAATTCTCATTGACCGAGAGGTTGAACTCACCGAGGAGCACATCCAGCAGATTCTCGATTCAGGGGCACAGACTATTCTCCTGCACAAAGAGGATATCAACCCCAACGATTACTCTATCATCTTCAATACCCTTCAGAAAGATTCTACAAACACCGAGAAGCAGGCTATCGAGTACATCTATCGCCAGTTGCGCAACGCAGATCCACCGGATGACGCAAGCGCACGCGAGGTGATTACAAACCTTTTCTTCTCGGAAAAGAGATATGACCTCGGAGAGGTGGGCAGATACAGAATTAACAAAAAGCTCGATCTCTCAACCTCGATGGATGTTAAGGTCCTCACTAAAGAGGATATTATCGCCATCATCAAATATCTCATTGAACTCATCAACTCTAAGACTGATGTGGATGATATCGACCACCTCAGCAACCGCCGTGTGCGCACAGTAGGTGAGCAGCTCTACAATCAGTTCGGTGTTGGTCTCGCCCGTATGAGCAGAACAATCCGCGAGCGCATGAATGTGAGAGACAATGAGGTATTCACTCCGATTGACCTGATTAACGCGAAGACAATATCTTCGGTTATAAACACATTCTTCGGCACCAACGCTTTGTCTCAGTTCATGGACCAGACAAACCCGCTTGCCGAAATGACCCACAAGCGCCGTATGTCGGCACTCGGCCCCGGCGGTCTTTCAAGAGAAAGAGCCGGATTCGAGGTGCGTGACGTACACTACACCCACTATGGTCGCCTCTGTCCGATCGAGACCCCTGAAGGTCCTAACATCGGTCTTATTTCATCACTTTGCGTGTATGCGAAAATCAATGACCTCGGATTCATTGAAACACCCTACCGCAAAGTAGAAAATTCAGTGGTTGACCTTAATAATGACGACATCGTTTATCTCACAGCAGAAATCGAAGCCGGTAAGGTGATTGCACAGGGTAATGCTCCGCTTAATGATGACGGAACATTCGTCAGAGACCGCGTAAAAGCGCGTCTCGATGCCGACTTCCCCGTCGTGCCCCCGTCTGAAGTTGAGCTCATGGACGTGTCTCCCACACAGATTGCCTCTATCGCGGCATCACTTATCCCGTTCCTCGAACACGATGACGCAAACCGTGCCCTCATGGGATCTAACATGATGCGTCAGGCTGTGCCCTTGCTCAGAAGCGAAAGTCCTATCGTTGGAACAGGACTTGAGGGACAGCTTATCCGCGACTCCCGCACTCAGATTACCGCCGAAGGTGACGGTACTATCGAATTTGTTGATGCAACCGTTATCCGTATCAGATACGACCGCACGGAGGAAGAGGAGTTTGTCGCTTTTGAAGACGCCGTCAAGGAGTATCACATCCCCAAATTCCGTAAGACCAACCAGAGCACCACAATCGACCTTCGTCCTATCTGTTCAAAGGGACAGAGAGTGCACAAAGGCATGATTCTCACCGAAGGTTATTCTACTGAAAACGGTGAGCTCGCTCTCGGTCGCAACCTCAAGGTGGCTTTCATGCCCTGGAAAGGTTACAACTATGAGGATGCTATCGTGCTCAACGAAAGAGTTGTGAGAGAAGATATACTCACCTCCGTTCATGTTGATGAATATTCACTCGAAGTTCGTGAGACCAAGAGAGGTATGGAAGAGCTCACCGCTGATATCCCCAATGTCAGCGAGGAAGCTACCAAGGACCTTGACGAGCAGGGTATCATCAGAGTCGGTGCACACGTTGTGCCCGGCGATATCATGATCGGTAAAATCACACCGAAAGGTGAAAGCGATCCTACCCCTGAGGAAAAACTCCTCAGAGCCATCTTCGGCGACAAAGCCGGCGACGTAAAGGACGCTTCACTCAAGGCAACACCCTCACTCAAAGGTGTTATCATCGGCAGAAACCTCTTCTCTAAAGCCGCCAAGAAAAAACGCACCAAGAGCGCAAACGCCCTTCTGCCCAAACTTGACGAGGAATATGAAGAGAAGCTCAGCCAGCTCAAGGATGTCCTCATCGAGAAGCTCCTCAAACTCACCGATGGCAAAACATCTCAGGGTGTCAAGGACTTCATCGGTTCTGATATCATTCCAAAGGCTGATCCATTCACCGCTGCCAAGCTGCGCGACATTGATTTCGATACAATCAATCTCAGCAACTGGACCGCAGATGAACACACCAACGAACTCATCCGCGCCACTATTGTTAACTACCTCCGCAAATCCAAGGAGATCGACGCGGAACTCCGCCGCAAGAAATTCGACATCTCTATCGGTGACGAGCTCCCCTCCGGAATTATGC
>JAIDQW010000118.1 GCA_029062075.1 Paramuribaculum sp. | reverse complement strand
AATCTGGTAATCCTCGCAGCGATGCTTTCCTTTGCTGTTTTACCGTGTGGCAACGGATTGCAGGTGATAGACTTCAATATCGGCATTTTCTTCCTTATCGCCGTTTCATCTATTGGTGTGCTCGGCATTCTTCTTGCCGGATGGTCAAGTAACAATAAATTCACACTCATTGGTGCCCTCCGTTCAGGAGCACAGATGGTGAGCTATGAGCTTTCTATAGGTCTGTCTGTTTTGACAATGGTGGTGTTTGCCGGTTCTATGAGCGTTGGTGATATTGTTAATGCTCAGGATCATCTCTGGTTTATCTTCTCTGGACACATCCCCGCAATTATCGCATTCATCATTTACCTCATTGCCGGTACTGCCGAAACAAACCGTGGACCGTTCGACCTACCTGAGGCTGAGAGCGAGCTAACCGCTGGTTACCACACCGAATACTCCGGTATCCACTTCGGATTTTTCTACCTCGCTGAGTATCTGAATCTCTTTATTGTCAGTGGTGTGGCAACCCTCCTATTCTTTGGAGGTTGGATGCCGCTACATTTCCCCGGCTGGGATGGATTCAATGAGATTATGAATTATATTCCGGGTGTTGTATGGTTCATCGGTAAGGCTATCGCTATATCATTCATCATCATTTGGTTCAAATGGACTTTCCCCCGTCTCAGAATTGACCAGATGCTTGCACTTGAATGGAAATACCTCCTCCCTATCAACCTCTTCAACCTTGTGCTAATGGTGCTCATCGTTGTTTATGGTATTCATCTTTAATATCTATCTGAAAAACGTTATTTGACTTAATATGAGCGATAAGTTCGGAAAAATTGCCCAGGTGATCGGACCCGTGGTTGACGTGGTTTTTGAGGGCGAAGGCAATCAGTTGCCACCTATTTTCACCGCACTCAAAGTTGACCGACCCGATGGTAGCATGCTCATTCTTGAAGTGGAGCAGCACATCGGTGAAAACACCGTGCGTTGTGTGGCTATGGAAAGTACTGATGGTCTCCAGAGAGGTGTGAGGGTTGACAACCTTGATAGACCGATTGCTGTTCCGACGGGTGAACAGGTTAAAGGCCGTCTTCTCAACGTTATCGGTGAGGCTATCGACCGTCTGCCTGCGCTTGATCGCGATAATCTGCGTCCTATTCATCAGCCAGCACCCGAATTTGACGAACTAACTATTGGCACTGAGATTCTTTACACTGGCATCAAGGTCATAGACCTTCTGGAGCCATATAGCAAGGGTGGTAAAATCGGACTATTCGGTGGCGCTGGTGTTGGAAAGACAGTGCTTATCATGGAACTCATCAACAATATCGCCAAAGGTCATAACGGTTTCTCTGTATTCACCGGAGTAGGTGAGCGAACCCGCGAAGGTAATGACCTTCTCCGTGAAATGATTGAGAGCGGAGTCATCAAATATGGCGACAAGTTCCGTGAAGGTATGGAAAAAGACCAGTGGAATCTTGCCGATGTTGATATGGATAAGGTTAAGGACTCACAGGCAACTCTCGTGTTCGGTCAGATGAACGAGCCACCGGGTGCGCGTCTCCGTGTTGCCCTGTCAGGTCTTACTGTCGCTGAGCAGTTCCGTGACCAGGATGGCGGTGGTAAAGAGATTCTTCTATTCATCGATAATATCTTCCGATTCACACAGGCAGGTAGTGAGGTTTCCGCACTTCTCGGACGAATGCCTTCTGCGGTAGGTTATCAGCCTACACTTGCATCTGAAATGGGTGCGCTTCAGGAACGTATCACATCTACCAAAAACGGTTCAATCACATCTGTTCAGGCTATCTATGTGCCGGCTGATGACTTGACCGACCCCGCACCCGCTACCACATTCAGCTTCCTTGACGCAACAACGGTGCTTAGCCGTAAGATTGCCGAGCTCGGTATATACCCTGCGGTTGATCCGCTTGAATCAACTTCGCGTATTCTCGACCCCAATATTATTGGAGAAGAGCACTATAACACTGCTCAGGCTGTCAAGCAGTTGCTGCAAAAATACAACGAGCTTCAGGATATTATCGCAATTCTCGGTGTTGATGAGCTTAGCGATGAAGATAAGCTTGTTGTTAACCGCGCTCGCCGTGCACAGCGATTCCTGTCCCAGCCATTCTTCGTGGCTGAACAGTTCACTGGAGTGCCCGGTGTGATGGTGCCCTTGAGCGAAACAATCCGCGGATTCAAGATGATTCTCAGCGGAGAAATGGATGAATATCCCGAACAGGCATTCCTCAATGTCGGCACTATTGACGAAGCCATCGAAAAAGGTAAGAAACTGCTTGCCGAAGCGCAAGGCTGATAATTATAAATAACAACAAACCAGCAATATCAATATGACTCTGAAGATTATATCGGCAGAAGATGTTGTCTTTGAAGGCGAAGTCAGCTCCGTGACCCTCCCGGGACAAATGGGTGAGTTCACTGTACTGAAAAATCACGCCTCGCTCGTTTCTGTGCTCACACCCGGCAAAATAACCTATGCCGAGGATGGTGAGCTTCAGAGCGTTGATATTCAGGGTGGACTTGTGGATGTGGACAACAACATAATTTCCGTATGTTTATGCTGAAACGTACTGTAAAACAATTAACGTTAATGCTGGTCATCGTTTTTGCGGTGATTTGCCCCGTTACAGCATCTGCCTCCGCCGATGGTGATTCAGCAAAAATCAATCCCAAGGAAATTATCTTTGAACACCTCGGAGACGGGTACGGTTGGGAAGTACCCTTCAACCACCACATCCGGATTCCTCTTCCGATAATAGTCTGGGGTCACGACGGATTGCACTGCTTCATGTCATCGAAAGTTGATCACGGCAAATCATACACACAGGGCAATGCCACATTCCTCATTTCACCAAAAGACGGACAATACCCCGGCAAACTTGTTGAGATAGTTGACGGTAAGGAATATCGCCCGTGGGATTTTTCCATTACCAAAAATGTCTGTGCGCTCTTCATCGCTGTTATTCTTGTTATCTGGAGCGTACTCTCTGTAGCGAAATGGCACAAGACAATGGGGCATAAGGCACCGCGAAAGTTTGTAGGAGCTATGGAATCGCTCATCACTTTTGTTTACGATGGCGTCATCAAGCCCACATTGGGAGCAAAAGCACCCAAATTCGCGCCATATCTCCTCACGGTCTTCCTCCTCATTCTGTTTATGAACCTACTCGGACTCGTGGTAGTATTCCCCGGTGGCGCTAACCTCACCGGCAATATCGCGGTCACACTCGTGCTGGCACTCATCACCTTCTTTATTACAAACTTCATGGGCACCAAGCACTATTGGAAAGAAATCCTTTGGCCGGATGTTCCGCTATGGCTTAAATTTCCAATACCCATCATGCCGCTCATCGAAATTTTCGGTGTGTTCACAAAGCCCGCTGCACTCACTGTGCGTCTCTTCGCAAACATGATGGGTGGACACATGATAATAATAGTGCTTACGCTCCTTATTTTCATCTTCGGTGCAATGGGAGCGGCTGTCGCCGGAGCAACAACTGTTGTCTCTGTATTCTTCTCCGTATTCATGTTGCTCATCGATACACTCGTCAGCTTCATCCAGGCATACGTTTTCACCATGCTCTCAACCCTTTTCATTTCATTTGGGCAGGAAGAAGGGCATCATGAGCCGCATAAACCCGAAACACAAACTCAACAGAATTAAATATATTAATAAATATACCCTTAAAATCAACAGATTATGTTAGCAATGATTTTAGCAGAAATTAATGGAGTGCTCGGCATCGGAGCTTGTATCGGAGCAGCTATCGCAGCTATTGGAGCTGGACTCGGAATCGGTAAAATCGGTGCTTCAGCTATGGAAGCTATCGCACGTCAGCCCGAAAGCGCAGGAGACATCCGAAGCAACATGATTGTGATTGCCGCTCTTGTTGAAGGTGTGGCTCTCTTCGCTGTCATCGTTTGTGTACTCTCACTGTTCCTCTAATCCACTCACTGAAAAATGGAACTCTTCACGCCTGATTTTGGCTTGATTTTCTGGATGTTTGTGGCTTTTGCCATACTCTTCCTTATCCTTTATAAATGGGGCTGGCCCGCTATACTCAAAGGTGTTGAAAGCAGAGCAGATCTCATTGACAAAGGAGTGGAGTATGCGCAAAGCGCAAAAGAGCAGCTCGACCATGCAAAAGAGCAGGCTGATGCAGCTATTGCAGAGGCAAGAAAGCAGCAGGCTGACATGCTCAGAGAGGCGGACAGAATGAAAACCCAGATTATTGAGGAGGCAAGAGACGCGGCTAAGAAAGAAGCAGCCAAAGTTATGGACGCGGCTAAAGTTTCTATCGCACAGGAAAGAAAAGAGGCTGAAAAGCAGTTCCGAAACGAAGTGAGCGCTTTTGCACTCGATATCGCGGCTAAAGTTGTCAAAGGAGAAATGGCAGACAAGGCTCAGCAGAAAAAGCTTGTCGATTCACTCCTCAATGATATGGAAAAACAAAACTGATTTATAGGAAATGAACGAAGGACTAATCCCTAAAAGATACGCCAAGGCTATTTATGAGGTCGCTGCGCAAAAAGGTGTGCAGAAGGATTTCTACACCCTCATGAGTAACTTAGCGCACGCTTTTGAGATTCAACCGGACATTCAGACGGTACTCTCTAACCCCTTTGTGAAGCCGCAGGATAAGAAAAAAATTATCCTCACTGCTGCACAAGCTACCTCTGACAATACCGGGTTCAATAATTTCCTCACACTTCTGCAAAACAACAACCGTTTCGCCTGTGCAAGAGCAATCGCTCTCGCATATCTTGAAACATTCAGGGCGAAGAACAATATCAAGGTTGTTAAAGTTTGTACTGCCGCACCTCTCGAACCGGAAGAAGAAAGCAGACTCAAAAAAATTATCGCCGCGCATCTCGGCAACGCTACCATGGAATACTCCTCGGAAGTGAAGCCGGAGCTCATAGGCGGATTCACCGTGCAGTCCGGCAATGAACGCCTCGACGCATCGGTTGCCAACGAATTAAAGCAATTGCGTTTGAACCTTATAAGCAAATAACGATGATTAATCCCAGCGAGATT
>JAIDQW010000117.1 GCA_029062075.1 Paramuribaculum sp. | reverse complement strand
AACAACACCCACAAATTTAACTATTTAGACAAGAAGTACAAAAATGCTTGTACAAATAATTATTCAAATAATTATGTCATCAATCCATCTTATCGTTCACTGTCAGCCCCATCCATCCAAAGAGACACAGAGCAGCCAAAACTAAACTCATAATCAAACAATTAAAAGGTTGCAAGGAATTCCAATATCGGTTTCCGTATGCAAAATTATCAAGAGGATGAGCAGTAATTATGCACACCAACATAAAAAAACAAAAAAGGCCACACCAAAGATAATGATGTAGCCTCTTTATAAGAAAATTTTCTTTTATCAGAATTTCACACCCAGTGAGAGTACTATCTGATTGGATGACAAGTTTATTTTAGACTGTGGTGAAGAAGCAGAGAATTCTTTATTCACATCAGTGTAATAATTCGGTTTAGTGTAATCATTCGGGGTGTATGCTCTCCAAACACTTTCACGCTGTTTGTTAACATAAGCGGCATCTACATAAAAGTTTTTATAGCGGTAACCTAAACCAAGTGAAATGTATTGAGTAGATTTATCAAATGAATATGACGGTGTAGTTTCGGTATCATCAGGACCGGAAGTGTAAACAGGTGTCTCTCCACTCTGGGCAACTTTTGTGCTGGGAGAGGTTTGAATCTGATAGCCGGCTCTTACACTCCATTGAGGAGACAGACGATATTCAGCACCGACACGAACAATACTCATTGCATTGTAATATGTCTTAATGTCATCGTTAACATCTGTATATTCGTAGCCATTAGGATCTTTAACGTTCATATTCTCCATCGGTCGGTACTCATAGTCAAGGCTGACAATAGCCTTTTTACCTATAACACCGCTGATACCGGTAAGGAGACGCCATGGAGTACGAAGCTTCCATTCAAAATAGTCGGTATAGCCTTCATTTGTCTGTACAAAGCCTTCAATATTTGGGTTATAACCGTAATCCACTCCTGCCCATCCTTCTTGCTTTAAGCTGTAGTATGTCGGAGTATGAACAGCCAGACCGATTCTCAATTCATTAATCAGTTTTATAATAGTTCCGATTTTGAAATTGAAACCGGTGCCGGAAATACTCTTCCAGCTGTCAAGACCGAAGCCGCCACCACCCTCACGGACTCCAATGTAATTGTTGTTTGTATCCAACGCCGGGATAGTAGCATCGCTCATATCCTCCTCATAGTAAACCGACGAGCGATAATTGATATCTGTAATTCCGAAACCTATACCCCAGTAAACTATATTGGCGAAATTTCCACCAAAGTTAAGTGAATACTCATCGGTATAACCTTTCTCATGAACATTAAAGTTCATTTCACCGGTAGTGTTGTTATTCCACAAACCACCATAAGATGTAGCACCTATAGGATTTATAAGATAAGAATTATAAGCAAGAATGCTCATCCAAGGAGCACCCATCGGTTCAAGGTATGGGTTGAAAGATGAGTTACCTGTTAAATCCTCTGAATCCCATTTCTCAGCTGAGGTATAGCCTGCAATATAATTTGACAAAGAGCCGTACATTCCATTACGGCCTTTATAAGCCCGGTTAAAATCCGCAACTCGAGAATATGATGCTCCCCAGTTAAAG
>JAIDQW010000116.1 GCA_029062075.1 Paramuribaculum sp. | reverse complement strand
GTCCCACTGCAGTGCAGGAATACATTGTCAATGAGGTTCAGGACGTTTACAGAATGCAGGGCGTGAAAATCAACGACAAGCACTTCGAGGTTATCGTCCGCCAGATGATGCGCAAGGTCAACATCCTTGATCCGGGTGACACTTGCTTCCTTGAGCAACAGATTGTTGACAAACGCGCTTTCATGGAAGAAAACGACCGTATCTGGGGCAAGAAAGTGGTTACAGACGCTGGAGACTCTGAAACAGTTAAGCCCGGCATGATTATCACCGCTCGCAAGCTCCGCGATGAAAATTCTGCCCTCAAGCGCCGCGACCTCAAGCTCATTCAGGTGCGTGATGCTGTTCCGGCTACCTCAGAGCAGATTCTTCAGGGTATTACCCGCGCTGCTCTGCAGACCTCAAGCTTCATGTCCGCCGCTTCATTCCAGGAAACCACCAAGGTGCTCAACGAAGCCGCTATCAACGGCAAGACTGACACACTCGAAGGTATGAAGGAAAATGTGATTTGCGGTCATCTCATCCCCGCCGGAACCGGTCTGCGCGAATACGACCGACTCGTGGTTGGAGGAAAAGAAGACTTCGACATCTTTGAAGATGCGGTTATAGAAAGCATCGAAGAAAACTGATAAGACAAAATCACCTTAATATTATAGAGCCGGCGGCAACGTCGGCTCTATTTTTTTTATATTTTCCCTGAAATTGATTTTTATACACTTTTTTATATAATTAGCGCCGCCGAATTGCACTTCAGGTAGCAAATTTTTATGTTGTATAGCAGAATTAACATAGATTCACAAATGGGGGGGGGGTAATTGACACTCTTAATATAAATTTGCATAAATTTTGTGCAGAGCACTGTCTCCGGACAAAATCGTTATCGACAATTTTATTGTTTGTTAAACCTTAATTTATTAATTATCAACATGTATCACCAACTATGCAATTTGAGCAAAAAGCTTGTGGCGCTGCCCCTGATGTTGCTCACGCTATGTGTGCTGACCGGATGGAGCTTCTCTGCATCCGCAGCGCAGGCACCTGATGGCCCCGCAACGGGCGTTGTGCTTGACCAGGACGGAGAACCCATGCCGGGTGCTTCAGTAATGGTTGTTGGTACCACCCTCGGTGGTTCAACAAATACCGATGGTAAATTCTCCATCGCAAACGTGAAGAACGGAGCTACTCTCCGTATCTCTTTCGTGGGATGCAAACCCGTTACAGTTAAATGGGAAGGCACTCCGCTCACTATCACTCTTGAAGACGATATCGAAACTCTCGACGAGGTTGTGGTTGTCGGCTTCGGTTCACAGAAAAAAGTTAACTTGACTGGTGCTGTGTCAACCGTCAGCGGTAAGGAAATCGCTGCTCGTCCTGTTAACAGCGTTGC
This sequence comes from Paramuribaculum sp., assembly GCA_029062075.1. Classification (GTDB taxonomy): domain Bacteria; phylum Bacteroidota; class Bacteroidia; order Bacteroidales; family Muribaculaceae; genus Paramuribaculum. Next base: position 2,899 of record JAIDQW010000116.1, on the reverse strand, counting down.
TGACGCTCTTCAGGGTATGGCTGCAGGTCTTGACGTGCTCGGTGCTAGTGCCGGTGGTCAGCTCAACGGTACCCGCACAATGAATATCCGTGGTACCGGTACTATCGGTGCCGGTTCTTCAGTGAACCCCCTCGTGCTTATCGACGGTATGGAAGGTAACCTCAATGACCTCAACCCTGAGGACGTTGAAAACATCTCTGTGCTTAAGGACGCTGCCGCTTCTTCTATCTACGGTAGCCGCGCTGCCGGTGGTGTGATCCTCGTTACCACCAAGAAAGGTAAAGCAGGCAAGATTACCGTTAACTACAGCGACTCTTTCCGCTGGAGCAGAATGGTAGGTATCCCCAAAATGGTTGATTCTTGGACTTGGGCTAACGTGTTCAACCAGGCTTCTATCAACTCAGGCGGTGGTGAAATCATCCCCCAGTACAAGATTGACCAGATGAAAGCTGCCGTTAATGATAAGTCTATACCTCAGCTCATGACTGATGACGCCGGTACTGACTGGTCATTCTGGAACTTCGGTGACAAGACCAGCGTAGGTAACACTGACTGGATCGACGAACACTTCGGCAAAACTCCTTTCTCACAGGAGCACAACCTCAGTATCACCGGCGGTACAGATAAATATGACTTCTACTTCTCAGGTAACATACTCGACCGTGAAGGTATCCTCGTTCATGGTAACGATAACAGCCAGCGTTACACTGTAAACGCTAAAATCAATGTTCACCTCACACCCTGGTTGACATTCGGCTACAGCAACCGTTGGCTCCGCCAGCAGTATGACGCTCCCTCGGCTCTTACCGCTTCTACATGGCAGAACGTTATGCGTTACTGGCCTATCATCCCGGTTAACGACCCCAACGGAAACCCCACTCTTGTCTCTGACATCGATGCGTTTGAAAACGGTGGTCGCTACACAACCTACAAAGATCAGACCGACCAGCAGTTCAGCTTCCGTATCAACCCCGTCAAGGGCTTGAACATCAACGCTGAGTTCAACTACCGCAACTGGTCTAACCACAACAAGCGTTACTACCTCCAGACAGGTTACTATGGTCCGCAGGGCAACTGGATTGAAAGAAACCCCAATGACTGGGCTGCAGGTTCACCTAAAGGTTCAAGAGTTTACAACTACAGCCAGAAGGGCAACTATTTCAACCCCAACGTGTATGCTGACTACTCTATCACTGTAAACGAAAAGAACAACTTCAAGATCATGGGTGGTTTCCAGAGCGAATGGAACCACTATGAGGACTTTGAGGCTCAGAATACCGGAATTATCGGTGGTCTGCCCTTCCTTGACACAACATCAGGTGAAAACCAGAATGTTGGCGGCTACTCAGCTACCTGGGCTACTGCTGGATGGTTCGGACGTATCAACTACGACTACGATGGCAGATACCTTGTTGAAGGTAATATCCGTTATGACGGTTCTTCACGTTTCCGCAAAGGCAGCCGCTGGACAACAAGCCCCTCATTCTCACTCGGCTGGAATGTCGCTCGTGAAGCATTCATGGAAAATACACACTCTTGGCTCAACACCTTGAAGGTTCGTTATTCTTGGGGTAAACTCGGCAACCAGAACACAAACAACTGGTATCCTACATACGCCAGCATGGGCTACTCAACCAATTCATCAGGCTGGCTCGTTGACGGCAAGCGTCCCACAGTCGCTTCTATGCCCGGTCTTATCTCTACATCACTCACATGGGAAAAGAACCGCACTTGGGACATAGGTCTCGACTGGGGTTTGTTCAACAACCGTTTCACCGGTACTATCGACTACTATAACCGTAAGACAATGGATATGGTTGGACCCGGTGCCGCTCTCCCCGGTGTGCTTGGTGCTGGTGTGCCTAATGTAAACAACCTCTCTATGACAGCTAAAGGTTGGGAGCTCTCTATCAGCTGGCGCGACCGTATCGGAGAATTCAACTACGGTATCACAGCCAACCTATATGACCACACTGTTACTATCAATGATTATCCCAACGAAACCAAGAGCCTTAGCCAGGCATACTGGCCCGGCAAGAAGCTCGGTGAAATCTGGGGCTTCAAAACAGTAGGTCTTGCAAAGACTGATGCAGAAATGCAGCAGCACATGGATCAGCTGAGAGATACTTACAAAAAAGTTTACGGCAAGGATCTTGCTCAGGATAACCCCCAGTACATATTTGGTAACGGCTGGCAGGCTGGTGACATGATGTATAAGGATATCGATGGCGATGGTGTTATGACTCAGGGCGTTGACGGCATGTACAAGCTTAACGGTAAGATTTACAAGCCCGGCGATGAAGGTTATGATCCCAACTACAAGAAAAATCCTGATGCAAAAGAAATACCTACATTCACTGCTGAAAACTCCGGTGACTATGTGGTTATCGGTAACACAACTCCTCGCTACAGCTTCGGTCTTAACATCGACGCGCAGTGGAAAGGATTTGACCTCAAGGTATTCTTCCAGGGTATCGGCAAACGCGACTACTTCGCAGGCAGCGGCAACGCTATGTTCTTCGGTGCATCTCGTGTTGGTCTTTGGCAGGCTATGGTATTTGAGCCGCACCTCGACTACTTCCGTCCCGAAGACACCACCGACCCTCTCGGTCCTAACTTGAATGCATATTATCCCCGTGTCACATACGGCGGTCCGAACAATACTTTCTCTAACGACCGTTATCTCCAGAATGCTGCATATTGCCGCCTCAAGAACCTGACAGTAGGTTACACTCTGCCCCAGAATATTACCCGCAAGTTCTATGTTGAGCGTCTCCGCGTGTACTTCTCAGGTGAAAACCTCTTCAACATCACCAACTTCTCTAAGATGGGTGACCCTGAACTTATCGAAGCATACGACAACTATGGCGCTGGTTTCGGTAAGATCTATCCTCTCTCT
>JAIDQW010000115.1 GCA_029062075.1 Paramuribaculum sp. | reverse complement strand
AGTAATTTCAACTAAATCAGCTCCCGCAGCTATCGGACCTTACAGTCAGGCAATCGATCTTGGCAACATGGTTTTCATTTCAGGTCAGATACCTGTGAATCCCGCTACCGGAGAGATTCCCGAAGGCATCAAGGCTCAGACAGCTCAGAGCATAAGCAACATCAAAGCTATCCTTGCTGAGGCAGGATTGAGCATTGACAATGTTGTAAAGACAACTGTTTTCCTTGCCGACATGAGCCTTTTCGGTGATATGAATGAAGTTTATGGCGCAGAATTCACTGATCCATATCCTGCTCGTTCTGCTGTTGCTGTTCGCGAACTCCCCAAGCAGGTTCTCGTTGAGATTGAAACAATCGCTGTTCGATAACTTAAATCCCCCTATAAATAAAATAAGGTGTCATGTTGGTGACACCTTATTTATTTATACACCTACAATTATATTATATACATTCCGCAAGAAAGTCAGCCACAATGAAAGTTGACCCTCCAATAAAAATGGAATCGCCTTCAGTGACATTCTTTTTTGCTGCTTCATAAGCCTTCTTCACTGATGGATAGACGTCCCCTGCCAAACCTTGATTTTCGGCTATCCGTTTCAATTCCACAGAAGCCAACGCTCTTGCAACACTTGCTTCAGCGAAATAGAATTTCGCATCCGGAATCGACTTCATCATATCAAGAATACCGCTCACATCTTTGTCGTTAACAAAACCAATCACCATATTCTTTACACCGGGCATAGAGGATATCCGTTCAGCCAGGTACTTCCATCCGCCCGTATTATGTCCGGTATCGCACACAGTCAATGGGCAAGAATCAACAACCATCCAGCGCCCGGCTAATCCGGTAAGCTCACAAACTTTGGCAAAACCCATCCTTACTGCACTGTCCGGAATAACAAAGTCTTGTTGCCTCAGAATCTTTATTGTCTCCAGAATTGCCGCTGCATTTTTACCCTGCCACTCGCCAGTGAGTTCCCCTTCGATTTCACCAAAAGTTTTGCTCACATATCTGTTTGTTCTACTATTCGTGTCTGCGGATAAAATTTCATTGCTTCCCTCCGCAAAAACCACAGGAGCGGAAACACTACGAGCCGTTTCACTGAATACATTCTTAACCTCACCGCTCGCCTCCCCTATGACAACGGGAACACCATGTTTTATTATACCAGCCTTCTCTCGTGCTATCTTTTCAAGTGTATCTCCCAGAAACTGAGTATGGTCAAATGATATATTGGTTATAACGCTTACGCAGGGAGTTATGATATTTGTACTATCTAGTCTTCCACCCAATCCGGTCTCTATAACCGCTATATCAACATTGCTGCGAGAAAAAAACTCAAATGCCATCATCATAGTGAGTTCAAAGAACGATGGTTTCAGATTCAAATCTTTTTCAACATATCTGTTAACGAAATCAATAACCTCATCCTTCGAAATCATTTTGCCGTTCACCCTCATCCGCTCTCTAAAATCAACCAGATGTGGTGATGTGTATAACCCGACCTTATATCCTGCGCTCTGCAATATTGCCGCCAGAGTGTGAGCGGTAGAACCTTTACCATTGGTGCCAGCTATATGAATAGACGGGAAATCTCTTTGCGGATTCCCAAAAGATTCAGCCAGTGCCAAAGATGTTTCAAGTCCGGGTTTGTATGCTGTTCCTCCATCTCTCTGAAAAACTGCAAGCTGACCATAAAGCCAGTCAATTGTCTCCTCGTATGTTTTGAACCTGACTGCCATATTCAAAAAATAAAGTAACCGGCAATTCCTGCTAAGACAATCACCAGAATGGGATGAATCTTGGTAAAGAAAACCACACAGAATGCCAAAACACATATAATTATGCTTGTTATAACATCTGACGAAACTGAGCCGAAATTAGCAGAATTCATCAGTAATAGAGCCGCAGAAGCGATCAAGCCTACCACAACCGGACGCAAGCCGGAAAATACACCTTTTACTATCGCACTTTCCTTATGCCTCGTAATGAAGTGACTTGTGTAAGTAGTAAGAAAAAACGATGGCAATACCACTACAAGTGTACACACTAACGAACCTAAAATTCCAAACAGCGGACTTGAAAACATCTGAGATGATTCTCCGGGGGCAATATAACCTATATATGTAGCTGAATTGATTCCTATCGGTCCCGGAGTCATCTGCGATATGGCTACTATGTCTGTAAACATCTGTTCGGTTATCCAACCCGGACCAACAATCTCACGTTCTATCAGTGCAAGCATAGCATATCCACCGCCAAAACCGAATAGCCCGATTTTCAAATATGCCCAGACCAATTTAAGATATATCATCGCCCACCTCCTTTCTTTGAAGTTCGCGTGTACGTTTCAACTGTCTTCTATACCACAAATAGCCTCCTATACCGCCAAGCACAATAAATAATATAGGATTAGACACCACTGGTATTTTTGACCATATAAGCAGAGCAACCGCAACCGGAATCAATACTGTTTTCCAGCCGATCCTGGCAGCCTTTGCCGATGTTATAACCGGTGCTATAATGAGTGCTCCTACCGCCGGACG
>JAIDQW010000114.1 GCA_029062075.1 Paramuribaculum sp. | reverse complement strand
AGTCTCAGGTTCTCCCCCTCCGTCATCTCCTGAGCCTCCGGGAGAGCTATTCCTGTGGCTTCGACAGGCACAAGAAGCACCGTGATGCTGCAAGAGGCGGTCAGTCGGTTAGCAGTGGTGGCGGTTATGGTGACTGTACCCGGCTTTATGGTGGTGAGCATGCCGTACTTATCAACAGTGGCGACAGACTCATCGCTGCTGCTCCATACCAGAGACTTGTTTTTTGTGTTTTCAGGGAGCACCTCAGCGTTGAGACTCATCTGCGAACCCGCAAACAGTTCCGCATTTTCGGGGGATATGGCAACCGTTTTAGGAAGCACCTCGTTTATTCCGAAAATGGTGAAATTCTCCCAACCTTGCGCCGCCTGATACTTATTCAAATAGTAGTCAGGCACGAACAGAAACGCGCTGTCGTAAGCCTGCGGCTCAAAGCCGCTGACCCGGAGCGCCGGCGGGGTTGTAGCTTGGGAAGTGACCTTGCTGACAGATGTGCATCCGGTGAAAGCATCCGGTTCCAGAGCCGTAACCTTGTCACCGACAGTGAGAGTGGTCAGAGCCGGATTCCCCGCGAAGGGGCTGCCTGTGGTGTTTCTGCTGACGGTGACGGTATCTGCGGGGACGCCTGCGAAGACACCGGTGCCGAACGGCAGAACCTTAGCATCCTTATCCCCCTCAATATTTATCTTAGTGATGTTGGAGCAATTGATGAAAGCCGAGTCCTCCACGGCTGTTATAACAGTGGGAATTGAAAGAGAGCCATTTAACATAGAACAGTTTGCGAAAGCCTTTCTGCCGATGATTCTATTATTTTGATATCCGGCAGTCCTTTCAATAACAGGAAAATGTATGTTAGTCAAGGCTGAGCACCCGTCAAAAGCCTCGTCGCTGATTTTGCCTACAAACTCCCCGAATTTCACGCTTCGGAGCGTAGAGCTGCCTTTGAACGGCGAGACTGTACAGTCGAGGTTGACCCCGATATACAAAGAGTCGATAGGGCTGTCGGCAAACGGACTCCTGCCGTCATCGGTTATGTCTAAAGTTAATATCCGCGGATTAATCTGCAAATAAGGACTTGTAGATATGGAAGCATAGCCATCCTCAAACTTAAGAGTCTTAATCCCTGTGCATCCGGCAAAAGCATTCTTACCGATAGTTGAAACCGAAGATGGAATGGTGAGTGAACTGATGCCTGAACAGCCGGAAAAAATTGATTCCGG
>JAIDQW010000113.1 GCA_029062075.1 Paramuribaculum sp. | reverse complement strand
CACTGCCATTATTCTATCAATCATTCTCGGCTTTATCATGATCCCCCCGCTCCCGGGCTCACTGCCTGAAAATAGAGGAAATGGTGAGATGTTTCCACTTAACGGACCTAACTGGTCGCTATTCTTTGAATACATAGGCTCAATATTATATGCCGTATTCCTACATCGTCTGTCAAAGAAAGCCCTGAAAGGAGTGGTGATTTTCAACGGAGCCTGCCTCGCCGCGCTCGCACTTCTCAATGCATCCGGAACGTTCCACATCGGAATAGGCTGGAGTTTCGGCACAGACGGCACTTGGGGTATCCTCGGCTTTATTGGCGGATTTTTCCGTATGGCATTCTCATTTTCAATCGGCTTATATCTCAGCCGAAACTTCACCCCGCTCAAAGTGCGGGGAGCCTTCTGGATCTGCACTCTTATAATAATAGCGGTTCTCAGTGTGCCTTATGTTACTGCGGACGGTGAAATCTCAATCCTCAACGCCTGCTACGACCTGTTATGCACACTACTGATTTTCCCCTTTGTAGTATATCTCGGAGCATCCGGTTTCACTTCCGACGCAACATCCGGCAGAGTATGCGAGTTTCTTGGAAATATCTCATATCCTGTTTACATTATCCACTACCCGGCTATGTACCTCTTCTACTCATACGTCTGGAAAAACGGCTGTTCATTCTCACAAGTCTGGTACCTGTGCCCCATCATCTTTGTAAGCGTCATTATATTGGCTTGGTTCTTCATGCGCTTCTACGACACCCCGGTCCGCCGTTACCTCACCAACCGCTTCCTTCACCGCTAACCCTGACAAACCTCATCTATGCTGGCTGACTTGATACATTCAGTCAGCCAGCCAATCTATTCAGCATCTTCTCTCCACCTCCCTTAAAGTCATTAAAGTCCTTAATGACCTTAAAGACCTTATCCCCCCGATCCGATTAAATTGCAAATAATTTCATAAAACCTCCTCCTTATTTTTGATATTTTAATGATTTTCACATATCTTTGCTGTGTAAGTAATAAACTCTTCCCATCATTAAGTCCTTAATGACCCTAAAGACTTTAAAGACCTTACCTTACCCACAGGAGCAACTTGAACAGGTATCATACAATAAACACATCTATCTCCGTTTTATT
>JAIDQW010000112.1 GCA_029062075.1 Paramuribaculum sp. | reverse complement strand
CTTGACTTTAGGCTTGGCATGGAAGGCTATTCCGAGTCCGGCTGTAGCAAGCATAGGCAGGTCGTTTGCCCCGTCACCAACGGCTATAGTCTGCTGGATATTGACGTTTTCAACCTGTGCAAGAAGCTTCAGCAGCTCCGCTTTGCGGCGACCGTCAACAATATCCCCTACATAGTTGCCGGTGAGTTTCCCGTCAACAATCTCAAGCTCATTGGCATACACATAGTCAAAGCCGAATTTCTGCTTGAGGTAATTTCCAAAATAAGTGAATCCTCCTGAGAGTATAGCGGTTTTGTAGCCGGTGCGCTTGAGTGCAGCCATCATGCGGTCAACACCCTCTGTGATAGGGAGATTCTCGGCTATTTCCTTCATCACGCTCTCGTCGAGCCCTTTGAGCAGTGCCACACGCTGCTTGAAACTCTCGCGAAAGTCTATCTCACCACGCATGGCGCTCTCGGTAATCTCGCGCACCTTTTCGCCTACTCCGGCACGGTCGGCAAGTTCATCAATAACCTCTGTGCCAATGAGAGTGGAATCCATATCGAAGCACACGAGTCTGCGGCTGCGGCGGTACATGGAATCCTCCTGTAGAGAAATATCCACCTGTTGTTCCGAAGCTATCTGCATGAACCGCTGCTGCATGGCTGTCTGGTCCTTTAGAAAACCGCGCACACTCACCTGCACGCACGATTTTGTCAACGGATCATCCTCATGAAGCGGTATTCGTCCGGTAAGTCGCTTGATACCGTCAATATTCATACCCTGCTCGGCAACCTCCCTGCTCACCTCTGCTATAGCTTTGGCGGTAAGTCTCCTTCCCAGAATAGTTATTATCCATCGGTCCTTGCCCTGCATCTCCACCCACTGAGTGTAGTCGGTTTCCTTTACCGGGCTGAACCGGATGGTAACTCCCAGCTCGTATGATTCAAACAGCAGATCCTTCATAAGGTCGCCACTCTTTGAACTGTCGGTTTTGATGAGTATTCCCAGCGCGAGAGTGTGGTGAATGTCCGCCTGACCGATATCAAGAATGGTTGCGTTGTATTTGGCAAGTATCTCCGAC
>JAIDQW010000111.1 GCA_029062075.1 Paramuribaculum sp. | reverse complement strand
TCATAGTGCAGCAGCTGTATGCCGACCTTCGCTACCGCTGCCTCGGGCTTACTGTCGGCAGCAAGGAGTTTACCGGTGGATTCAACAACCCACGCCTATCTTCCGGCAATTTGCTCTTTTCAAATAACGCCCGCCCTATCCCGCAGGCAAAAATAGGCATCCCGGAGTACACCAAAGTGCCCTGGACCAACGGCTGGCTTGCCGTTAAAGGCTATCTCTCCTACGGATTCTTTACAGATGACAAGTGGCAGAAAAGCTTTGCTGCCGAAGGGAGCAAACGCACCAGGCACGTCCTGTTTCATTCCAAGGCAGGGTTTCTAAAAATAGGTGACCACAAACGCTTTCCGATAGAATTTGAGGGCGCCCTTCAGATGGCTGCTCAGTTCGGAGGAAAATCCATTAGCGGAAACAAGGTTATTGATATGCCCAACTCACTGAAGGACTGGCTGAAAGTTATCATACCCTCGTCCGGCGACTCCAATACCCCGATTGGTGAGCAGACCAATGTTTACGGCAACCATGTGGGCGACTGGAATGCGGCACTCTCTTTCACTCCTGCCTCAGACAGCTGGTCGGCCAAGATATACTACGACCACTTTTTCGAGGATCACTCCATGATGTTTTTCGACTATACCTGGCGTGACATGCTCCTCGGCGCGGAGTTCACACTGCCGAAAAATCCGGTTTTGGGCACTGTGGTATATGAATATCTGAACACCAAGGACCAGTCCGGTCCGGTGTACTGGGATCACACCCCGGAAATTCCGGAGCAGGTAAGCGGACGAGACCAGTACTACAATCATGGCATTTACACAGGCTGGCAGACCTGGGGTATGGGAATAGGCAACCCTATGCTGATATCCCCGATCTACAACCTCAACCACGTGCTGTACTGCTATCACAACCGGGTGAAAACCCATCATCTCGGGCTTGAAGGTCAGCCCTCCCCTCTCGTTGGCTACCGCATGCTGCTCTCCTATACCCGAAGCTGGGGAACCTACGACGCCCCTACGCCTAAGGTACTCAAAAACTTCAACACCCTGGTAGAAACCACATTCACTCCGCCAAGGCTCCCCGGCTGGAGCGGAAAACTGTCGTTTGCCACCGACGGAGGTAACCTGATTGGAAGGAGCTTCGGAGTAATGGTTTCAATCAAAAAAACAGGATGGCTATGAAACAGAAAATCATCAGGCTGACAAGCATACTCTTATTGGCGGCAGCTCTCCTACCCGTATCATCCTGTCGCAAAGGTGGGATAAACGGTGATCTGGACGGACAATGGAGAGTCATTACTATTGAAAATTTTGTTAACGGAGTCACTACCGAGCCGCAAAATATCTTCTACTGCTTCTATCTCCACACCGTCAACCTTACCGAACCATCCGTTACCGCAGCGGGTAACATGACCTATTCCGGTACCACACTCACTCTCGAATTCCCTTTTAACCACGACGATGTGTCTCTAAGCCGCTGGGGGATATACACCTCTGAAACAACATTCAAAATCGAGCATCTCACTTCCTCTCACCTGATCATGGCAAGCTCCTGGGCAAGAATAACCCTGCGCAAGTTCTGATGCCGTGCTCATGCCTGTTCCCTTTTAGGATATTATAAAAATAGAAATCGCTTGCATCGTTAACATTTTTACATTACCTTTGCGGAAATAGGATGTTTATACCCGGATTGTCCGGTTAAACATCTTATTTGTCACAAAAAACACCAATAACAGTATTGCTGACACTGCAAGAGTAAGCAAACCAGCGCAGGCACCATGAACCACCTGATAACCAGATATATATCTGCTGTACCTCCGGGGCTTTCTCCCCGGGCGCTATATGTTTGCTCACAGGATAATACTAACACACCTAATACCTGACACAATGACATCCTGGATATTAAGCTCAATATCAGCGATGCTACTCAGCATCTTATTTGCAGGAATTCTCATCCCACAGATTCTCCTCGTTTCGTTCAGACGTAAACTCTTTGACGAGCCGGATGAACGCAAAATCCACAGAGGTGCCGTGCCCCGACTCGGAGGTATCGCTTTCACTCCGGTGATTTGCTTCTCTGTATCGCTACTGTTGGGATTAGCCTATCTCACAGGCGACAAAAGCATTGAGCAAACCATGAGCGAGAACGCTCAGGCTGTTTCATTCGGGTTCTGCGCCCTGCTTATGCTTTATCTTACCGGTATGGCGGACGACCTTATCGGTGTGCGATACCGCGCCAAATTCATAGTCCAGATTTTCTGCGCCATCCTGCTCATTGGCGGGGGACTATGGGTGAATAATCTCCACGGAGTGCTCGGTCTCCATCACATCAGCCCTTTCATTGGAATACCTCTGACCATACTGATCGTTGTATATATAATCAACGCCATAAACCTCATTGACGGTATTGACGGACTCGCCTCCGGGCTTAGCGGCGTAGCTTTCATTCTTTACGGTGTGGCTTTTCTGATGATAGGCAAACCTGTGTATGCAATGATATCGTTTGCCGCCTTCGGTGTGCTGATTCAGTTTTTCTATTATAATGTGTTCGGCAATCCCGAAAAGCGCAGGAAAATCTTTATGGGAGACACCGGCAGCCTCACTATCGGGCTGATTCTCGTTTTTCTCGGACTCACACTGCTCCAGTATGCCCCGGAAACAATTCCGGTGTTCGGCACCAACCCTCTGATACTTGCTGTGTCACCTCTTATCATCCCATGCTTTGATGTGGTAAGAGTGTTTTTCCGCCGAATTCTCCGTCACGGCAACCCCTTCCTGCCGGACAAAACCCATATTCACCACAAGATTCTGGCACTCGGTGTGAATCAGCGCCTTGCCATGACCATGATTGTGGTGTCCGCCATCATTTTCAGCCTGTTCAACATTTTGTTATCCAGATACATCGAAGTGAATATTCTGCTCCTGCTGGACATTGCCTCATGGACAATAGCCAACTGGTGGCTCACCGATATGCGTAAAAAGCGCGAGGCAAAGTTGAGCGACAAAAAAGATAACAATTAACTCTGAATATAATAGTACTTAAAATGTCAAACACCTTTAGAAGGACTCTACTGGCTATAGCGGCAGCCGTTGTTACTCTGGCTGCATGGGCTAAAATGACAGACCAACAGGTAATAGACTATATCAAACGTCAATCCGCAATAGGCAAAACCGAGCAGCAGATAGGCAAGGAACTGCTGGCGAAAGGGGTGACAAAAGAGCAGATAGAGCGACTGCGCGACCAGTATGCCGGCACGGAGGAAACTGTAGCCAATAATAAGAAAAACGCTCCAAAAACCAATACAGGCACCAAGCTGGAGGGAACGAGAGAATCCCGCCTGCGCACCGCAAAGACTCCGGACGAAAACACCATATCCACTATGGGTACGGTGTTTGATGTCATGCTGCCGGACTCATTGCAGTACGCCAAGTCGGACAGTATTCCAAAGAAAAAGATTTACGGTCACGATATATTCACAACCAAAGACCTGTCGTTTGAGCCAAATGAAAACATGGCGACTCCGAGCGACTACCGTCTCGGCCCCGGCGATGAAGTGGTGATTGACATCTGGGGCGCCAGCGAGGATCAGATTCGCGACTATATCTCGCCCGAAGGCAACATCATTATTTCGCAGATAGGTCCGGTTTCGCTTAACGGGCTCACTATTGCCGAGGCAAACTCACGACTGAAGCAGCTGTTTGCCAAAAAGTATGCAGGAGTAGAGGATGAGGAGACGGATATCAGCATCAACCTCGGTGAAATCAGAAGCATACTCGTGAATGTGATGGGTGAGGTGAATGTGCCCGGCTCCTACAGGCTGTCTCCCTTCTCAAATGTATTCAATGCCATTTACAGAGCGGGAGGTATAAACGAGGTAGGCTCTCTTAGAAACGTTCATATCATCAGAAACGGCAACAAACTCGTTGACGTGGATATCTACGACTACCTGTTCGGCGGCAAGCAGGCAGGAAGCATCAGGATGCAGGAGGGGGATGTTGTTATCGTGCCACCTTACGAGCAGCTTGTCAATGTTGAGGGCAATGTGAAACGCCCGATGTACTACGAGCTCAGGGAGGGTGAGACACTCACCGACCTCCTTAAATATTCGGGAGGCTTTGCCGGCAATGCGTTCACGGATATGATTACCGTTAACCGCCCCACCGGAAAAGAGAATGAAATTTATAATGTGGAGAAAACCGATTTCTCCGGCTATCGCCTCAAGGATGGTGATATAGTGAATATAGGCGAGGTAAATGAGCGCTTCCTGAACAGGGTTGAGCTACGCGGCTCAGTGTTGCGCCCGGGAATGTATGCCCTCAACAACGGCACCACTACCTTGAAAGATGTGATTAAAGCAGCCCAGGGTCTTGCCGAGGACGCATATCTTGACCGTGCGATATTGTACCGTGAAGGCGAAGGGCAGACCCTTGCAGCCCAGGGTGTGGCACTCGGAGATATCCTGGAGGGCAGAGCTAAAGATATAATTCTGCAACCCAATGACATTCTCGTGGTGTCAAGTGCCAAAGAGATAATTGAACAAGGTGAGGTGACTATCAACGGTCAGGTGAACGACCCAGGAGATTATCCATATGCCACAGGAATGTCGGTTGAGGACCTAATCGTCATGGCGGGTGGTCTGCGCCAGGGCGCTTCCACAGCAAGAGTGGATGTTTCCCGCCGAATCATGGACCCCACCAGCATGCGTCCTACCGAGCAGACCGCAAAAGTATTCACATTCGCGTTGAGCAACGGATTGCTTATAAAAGGTGACCCTGAATTTGAGCTCAAGCCCTACGATATAGTTGAAATACGCAAGAGCCCCGGCTATCAGGAGCAGAAACTTGTTTCGGTGGAAGGCGAGGTGCTGTTTGAAGGCGAATATGCGCTCCAGTCACGCAACGAGCGCATCAGCGACATTATCCGCCGCTGCGGTGGCATTATCGAAGGCGCTTATCCGAGAGGTGCCCGTCTTCTGAGAAAAATGACAGAGGATGAAATCGCTGCACGTGACGAATCTCTGAGACTCGCGGCACAGAACTCCGAGGACTCTATTTCGGTTGACAAACTTGTGCTCACGGAGGTGTATAGCGTGGGGCTTGAACTCGAGAAAGCTCTCAGCTACCCCGGCAGCGCCTACGACCTTGTGCTCCAGGATGGCGACAAGCTTGTTATTCCTCAGGAACTCAGCACTGTAAAAATCAGCGGCGATGTAATGTTCCCCAACGTTGTCGGCTATCAGCCCGGCAAGAAACTCAGCTGGTATATCGACCAGGCGGGTGGCTACGGCGAAAGAGCGAGAAAGAGCAAGGCATTCGTGGTGTATATGAACGGAATGGTTGCCCGCGCCAAGCGCAACACCCCCATCGAACCTGGGTGCCAGATTATCGTGCCCTCCAAACCCAAGACCGGTGGAACAAACTGGGCGCAGATACTCGGCTATGTCAGCTCGTTCTCAACCCTCGGCACAATGGCAGCAACAATCTACTCTATATTTAAGAAATAATACCGATGCAAGAAGAGCATAACAAGAATATTAATGCGGAGGATAGCGAGCAGGAGATTGACCTGCTCGAACTCGCCAGAAAAATATGGGCGGAAAAGCGCAAATTGCTTAAATGGGGCGCTATAGGGCTTGTTGCCGGTGCGGTGATAGCATTCTCTATTCCAAAGGAATATACCACCACCATAAAACTCGCTCCGGAATCCACTCAGGGCGGTGGCGGCGCGTCCAATCTCGGTGCCCTCGCCGCTCTTGCCGGTATCAACGCAAATGTCGGTCAGGGTCAGGATGCATTCAGCCCGCAGCTCTACCCGGATATTGTAAGTTCCATACCCTTTTCTCTCGAACTGTTTGACGTTAAGGTAACCGAAGCCAACGGCAAGAGCAAGACAGTTGAGGAGTATGTGAATCACGATCTGTCATCCCCTTGGTGGAGCTACATCATGGCTCTCCCCGGCAAGGCTATCGGCGGCGTGAAGTCGCTGTTCGGCTCCGACAAGGAGGACGCAGAGGAGAAAAAGCCGGACTCTTTCCATCTCACTCCCGAGCAGAACGGAGTTGTAAACACTCTTGGCGCGAGAGTAGGTGTGGATGTTGATTCCAAGACATCGGTAATCTCCATCAACGTGACCATGCAGGATCCCATGGTGTCCGCAATGCTTGCCGACACGGTAGCGGAACGCCTGAAGGCATACGTCACTGAGTACCGCACCAATAAGGCTCGCGCAGACATGGAATACGCCCAGACCCTCAATGATGAGGCACGCGAGGATTACTATAAGGCGCAGCAGCGATACGCCAACTACATGGATAAGAACCAGGGAGTTATCCTGCGAACCGTGCGCAATGAGGAGGAGCGTCTGCAAAATGAGATGCAGCTCACATACACGCTTTACAACACCACCGCCCAGCAGCTCCAAATGGCTAAGGCTAAAGTGCAGGAAATCACACCGGTATATACCGTTCTCCAGCCGGCAACAGTGCCGCTGGCACCTTCAAAGCCCTCAAAGATGCTGATTATGGTAGGTTGTGTATTCGTCGCTGTGGTTGCCTGTGCGGCATGGATTCTGTTTGGCAGAGACCTTGTCGCAGCGTTCCGAAACAGCGATGACAAGAATGAACCGTCAGTTAAGGAATAACCTCTAAACGCGACAGCCACTGATGAAAGCGGCAACTTTTATCCTATTACTCTCAGCAATTCTTAACGGCTCATTCACAGCCGAGTCACGATACCGCAAACCGCTGAAAAAAATTCAGCAGGACACTATCGTCATTCCGGAAGACATCATTTTTGATGTGATGCAGGAGGAAATCGAGCAGCAGAACAACCTTGAAAGAATGACTGAGGAGACAACCAATTTTTCAATCCCCATAATGGGTGAGCCGGAGGCAGATGCAGAGCAGATGTACCGCTTTATTCAAAGCCGGAATCCGGACTTTGAACGGGAAATTGCTGAAGCTTTTTACACAATCGGCAAAAAATATGGAGTGAGAGGAGATATAGCCTTATGCCAGTCTGCCCTCGAAACCGGATGGTTCAAATTTACCGGAGGCACGGCTGTTACCCCGGACCAGCATAACTACTGTGGGCTGGGAGTGACCCGCCTCGGCATCAAAGGGCATTCATTTGATACGATAGAGGATGGCGTAACCGCTCAGATTCAGCACCTGTACGCGTACGCCACCAAGAAGCCTATACCATACGGAGAGACAATTCTCGACCCCCGGTTTTCAATGGTAAGCCGAGGTATAGCCCCCACCTGGCACGGGCTCAACAACCGATGGGCAGCCAATCCGCACTATGCCGACCGGATTCTGAACCTGTTCAGCCAGATGATTAATTTTGAATACTAACAGCTTAAACAGTTATGCGCAACGATAAAGAGCTTGACGGAGTTACACTTTTAGGAAACACCAATACAAAATATCAGGACACATATTCGCCTGAAGTTCTCGAAACTTTTGTAAACAAACATCCTGAAAACGAATACCTTGTAACCTTCACCTGCCCGGAATTCACCTCACTGTGCCCGAAAACCGGTCAGCCCGACTTCGCCAAAATAATCATCAACTATATCCCCCGCGACCTGATGGTTGAGAGCAAGAGCCTGAAACTATACCTTTTCAGCTTCAGGAACCACGGCGATTTTCATGAGGATTGCATCAACATAATCATGAAAGATCTGGTCAAGCTGATGAATCCGCGCTATCTGGAGGTCATAGGACTATTCACTCCACGAGGCGGAATATCCATCTATCCTTTTGCCAATTATGGCGACAGCGAGCATCAGCACCTTGTTCAGGCACGCATGCTTGCCGCTTTCCGCAATGATTTTTGAATATATTGGGGAACAGGTTCTTAGTCCTCGCGCCGCAAGAGTTCCTTGCGCGGCTTTGACATTCCACCTGCTATCAGACCTATCAGCAGACCTGTAACAATCACTATCACCGCCACAGCGGCAAGGTCGCCGAGCTGCAGCTGTACCGGATAGACCGATACGCTAAGTTGAGACGGGTCGCCCGCAAGCTTAATCAACCCCCAATGCTGCTGAACAAAGCACAATCCTACTCCGAGAACCATACCGACAGCTCCACCAAGCAGGGAAATAAGCCAGCCTTCAAGCACGAATATCCGGCGAATCATGGCGGGAGTAGCACCCAGAGCCATTAGAGTGGCTATATTGTCCTTCTTCTCAATAATGAGCATGGACATGACCGACAGCACATTGAATGATGCTATGACGAGAATAAAAGCAAGCATCAGAAAGGTAATCCATTTCTCAACCGAAATCATTCTGAACGATTCAGCCTGTTGCATAAGGCGAGTCTGAACAATGCCTTCAGCACCGATTATTTTCCTCGCGGCGACCTCAGCCTGCTTCTCCGATACATCCGGTGCAAGCTTGAGCTCTATTGCCGTAGCCTCATCAGTGTAATCAAGCAGTTTTCTTGCAGAAGAGAGCGGCACAATCACCTTGTCGGCATCGTACTCGTTCTGATCTATCTCATATACAGCGCTGACAATAAGGGAATCACTTCGGAAAGCCCCCATAGGGTTCGCTGTGTTGACCCTGCCGACCCTGCGGGGCGCGTATAAGCGCAGCAAATCGTAGTATCCCGGACGGGCATTAAGGCTCAAAGCCACCCCCACGCTCAGGGTGGTACAAGGATAATCGCCTGTTGTAGAGACCCATTCCCCGTCAATTATTGTTCCGGCGATACCTGAGACATCAGAATAATCGTCAGTGACTCCCTTAATAGTGACAGGCATCTGTCTGCCTCCATATATAGCCAATGCCTTTTCCTCTATAACCGGTTGAGCCGCAGCAAACTCCGGCAGAGCAACCAATAGATCAGCCAGTGAATCAGACGCTGCAAAAGTCTTACCGGAAACCGGAACAATCT
>JAIDQW010000110.1 GCA_029062075.1 Paramuribaculum sp. | reverse complement strand
CTCACCACCGCCGCAACACGTAATCCCCCGCTCGTAACTCTCCAAACCCTCTGAATCCTCTGAAACCTCAGAAAAATCCAAATCTTCCGAAGTATAAGCTATATTTGCACAAATAGATAGTCAATGAATAAGATAGTCAAATATCGGGGAGATGTCAGAAATCTTCGTGTGTACAAACTTTCCCAAATAATTTCATATATCACAGAGCAATTTGTGAGAAGATACTTGAGACAAGGTAGTCGCACTATTGACCAAATGCAACAGGCTGCCCGGAGTTGCAAGCAAAATATTGTTGAGGGTTCAATGGCTGCGCCAACTTCTAAAGAAGCAGAGATCAAGTTGACCAATGTGGCAAATGCATCACTTGGAGAACTGGAAGAGGACTACATTGATTATCTGAATTTTAATAATCTTGAAATTTGGGAAATATCTCATCCGCGAATTGAAAAATTGAGAGAATATCTGAAAACACAGGCATTTGAAAATGATTACAAAATTATATGTGATCGAGTCAATAGCGAGGAGATGTGTAATTTAATGATAACGCTGATTAGACAAACAAGATATCTTTTGAGCAAGATGATAGATTCTCAGGAAAAACGCTTTATTGAAGAAGGCGGAATAAGAGAAGCTATGAGTCAGGCGAGAATAAGCCACCGCAATAAATCCAGCTAATCTTCAGAATCTTCCGAATTCTCCGAATCCTCCGAATCCCCCCCTAATTCTTCTCTAAAACTATGTTATATAACATAAAAATAGAAAAATGCTAATAATTTAATATATTTTAACTCCACCACCTATTTTTACCCGTCCCCGTTAATGTATATTTGCATACTTTTTGTCCGCCCTATGTACGATTACGGACATTTAAGCTAACTAACCTTAATTTTTAACCTAAACCATTAACCTAAATCAGTTATGAGCAAATTTAGAAAACTGATGGCAGCAGCGGCATTGTTGTTCGCGGCGTCATCCGTGTTCGTTGCTTGCAGCGATGACAATTATCCCAAGAATGTCATGGGAGCAATAGTTGTCAATTCCCTGCAGACAACATCAAACAGCGTAACTGCCTATTGGACCGTTGTGTCTGATGGAAGTTGTGATGGCTACAAG
>JAIDQW010000011.1 GCA_029062075.1 Paramuribaculum sp. | reverse complement strand
TAGCTCTGCTTAGCGTGAGTGTTATAGTGTGGTTTATCACCGATTACCTCTTTGTAATCGCACAGACCGTCAATGAACCCAAAGGATATAATATCGACAACACCTTCCTACTCGAATTCGGTACTTTACCGGACTACAGCTCGCGTTATGTAGCTGTGGAAAACGGGGAGGAACAGGATAATCTTGACCGCATGGCTATTTATGAGGTGATAAAAAACAATCCTGATGTTGAATCGGTGAGTATGTCATCGTGCATGGAACCGGGATTAATGAACCGTATGGGTACAACCGTACTCATAAATGATGATGACAGCGCCTACATCAATGTCAGAGCGGGAGAAATAACTCCCTCACATATCAAGACGATAGGGATTAAGGCTAAGGATCCGAAAATCAGTCAGGAGGACCTTATGCAGATGCTTGAGGATGGCAAAGCTCTTATTTCAGATTTCGATGCTGACAATAAGGGGCTGTCTCATCCCATGAATCCCGAATCGCTCGTCGGTGCCCAGATAGGCAACTCCGGTGAGAATAGGGAGGTCGGTGCCATAGTTGAATACCTGAAACGAGTCGATACCGAACAGTATAAACGCGATATCGTTTTAGTGACGGGTATGAGTGAGAGCAATCCTGAAACATACAGCGGATGGAAATATCTAAGCGTCCGTGTAAAGCCCTCCGCTGCAAAAGATTTCATCAGCAATTTCAACAAAGACAGAGACAAGCTATACAGTAGGAACAACACATTCATAAGTTCTATCAATAGTTATAAGGACCAAATAGATGGAACAAACCGAGATATGAATGTGACCAAACGCAAGTATATAGGCTGTATGGTGTTCATGCTCGTGAGCGTATTCCTCGGTCTGCTCGGCACTTTCTGGTTCCGCACCCGTCAGCGCGTGCCTGAAATAGCAATCCGCAAAGTGAACGGCGCTTCAAATCTATCCATAGTGCTGCGCCTTGTTTCAGAAGCACTGTTCCTGCTCACTCTGGTAACACCTCTTGCCGCTGTCGGTGATTGGCTGATATGCCACTATGAGCTCAACACAAATATCAGAAATGAATTTTTCGTGCCTTCACGTCTTGTCATCACAGTAGCCATAACATACGGTATTATTGTGCTGACAATTCTCGCGGGCATAGCTTTTCCGGCATGGAGAGCTGTGAAAATCCAGCCCGCCGAGGCACTCAAAGACGAGTAATTCACATGAAAAGAAAATTTTTAATATTTGCACTTTTTGCTTCAATAGTATCCTCAGGGGGAGCCGAAACCATTCGGCTCACCCTTGAAGAAGCTATTATCCGCGCCCGTGCAAAGAGCGTAGATGCGGCAGTTGCTCTTAACGAGCTTCGCAGTTCATACTGGGAATACCGTACTTATCGCGCCGACCTGCTTCCTGAAATCAACTTCAAGGCAACCGTCCCATCGTACCGAAAGCAGTACAGTTCATATATGAATGCAGAGGGCAACTACAGCTTTGTACGCAACAACTATCTGGAAATGAGCGGTGAGCTTTCGCTCAGCCAGAAGATATGGCCTACAGGGGGAACGCTATCGCTCAACAGTTCCATTGATTTCCTCAGGCAGCTTAGCGATGACAAGTACAACCGTTTCATGAGTATTCCGGTGGCTCTGACCCTCAATCAGCCCATTTTCGGTGTCAATTCCGTGAAATGGAACAGAAAGATAGAGCCGGTGAGATATGCCGAAGCAAAAGCAGGCTTTCTTTCAGCATCTGAAACCGTAGCGATCAACGCCATCAGCTACTTTTTCAATCTGCTGATGGCTCGCGAGAATGTTGATATCGCCACACAGAACCTTGAAAACGCCACCAAACTCTATGAGGTAGCTAAAGAGAAGCGGCGCATGGTTCAGATAAGCGAGAACGATCTGCTACAGATGGAGCTTAACCTGCTGAACGCCAACTCCGACCTTACAGACTGCCTTAGCAACTTCAAGAGCAATATGTTTACTCTGCGCTCATATCTTGATTTCGGCGAGGATATAGAACTTGAGCCGGAAGCCCCTACCCGAGTACCTTCGGTGGAAATAACCTATGCCAATGCCCTGGATAAAGCGCTCACAAACAATAAATTCGCCAAGAATCTGCGCCGTCGCCAGCTTGAGGCCGAATACGAAGTAGCTAAAGCCAAGGCAAACATGAGAGAGATAAATCTCTTCGCCCAGGTGGGATATACCGGAACCGACCGCAAATTCGGGGACGCATACCGGGGTTTGAAAGACAACCAGATAGTGGAGGTTGGTGTAAGTATTCCCCTGCTGGACTGGGGCAAACGCCGAGGCAAAGTAAAAGTGGCGGAGAGCAATCGCCAGGTTGTGGAGAGCCGTCTGCGTCAGGAGACCCAGAACTTCAACCAGGACCTGTTTATCCTTGTAGAACGATTCACCAACCAGCAGCAACAGGTTCACATAGCCGACCAAGCCTCCCTGATAGCCCAGAAACGCTATAACACCAATGTGGAGACCTTTATGATAGGCAGAATCTCAACCCTTGACCTGAATGACTCTCAGGTAAAGAAAGATGAAAGCCGTCAGCAGTATATCAACGAGCTCTACCGCTACTGGCTCTACTTCTATCAGCTCCGTTCCCTTACCCTGTGGGACTATGAAAAGGGCACCGGCATTGAGGCTGACATTGACAAAATCGTCAAAAACTGACGCGGCTTGCAATAAAGCCTTAAGTATTGATTCCATTTAGTTCTCCAATCAAAGAACTTTTCGTAACTTTGCTCTGTTTTCCAAAATTAAAATATTTTTCAGTTTGTAAAACGGGCAAGAATGAGACTAATTAGCAGACCTCACTATATCAATCAATTATCAGGAGTAATGAATACTCCCGATATAAAGATTGTGACCGGCATCAGACGTTCAGGAAAATCAAAGCTTCTGAGTGCTTTTGCCGATTATATCCATAAGATTGATTCGACAGCAAATATCATTGTAATTGACCTGACTAAGCTTCGCTTTGAAAAGCTAAAAGAATACCATGCTCTTAATGAGTATGTGGAGGAGCAATATAAGGAGGGGGGCAACAACTATCTTATGATTGATGAGGTGCAGCTATGTGAGGGATTTGAGCTTGCCATAAACAGCCTGCATTCAGAAGAAAGGTATGATATATACCTAACAGGCTCCAATGCTTTTCTTTTGAGCAGCGATCTTGCTACTCTGTTTACAGGTCGCCATATCGAGATACATGTTTTCCCGTTCAGTTTCAAAGAATATTGCACATACTTTGATATAGCAGATAGCAATATGCAAGAAGCTTTTACTGATTATATTCAAACAGGTGGTCTGTCAGGGGCATATCCTTATTCAAGGACAGCGGATAGGGAGAAATATATCCGTGACGTTTACGAAACAATACTTATCCGTGACCTTGTAGAGAAATACAAGCTTGGCAACCCTACGATGATGAAACGTGTGAGTCATTATCTTATGGATAATATCAGCAACATTTCGTCATCACGGAATATAAGTAGCGCACTGACAAATAATGGAACATCGACTAACCACATGACAGTAGGAAATTATATCAACTATCTGTGCAACGCTTTTGTGTTTTACGAAGCTAAACGCTATGATGTGAAGGGGAAAACCTATCTGCAATCATTGAGCAAATACTATCTTGCAGACACCGGGATACGCTTTGCAGAGCTTGGTAAAAGAAACATGGACCGGGGACGTATGCTTGAAAACATAGTGTTCATAGAATTGCTGCGACGTGGATACGAGGTGTATGTAGGCAAGCTGTACCGGAAAGAGATAGACTTCGTTGCCATGAAAGGCGGTGAGAAAATGTACATACAGGTGAGTGGCGATGTTTCAGCAGAAACGACCTTCATACGAGAAGTGGAACCGTTGTTGCAGATACGCGACGCTTACCCAAAACTACTGCTTGCACGTACCCGTAATGAAGAAACAGATTACGAGGGTATAAGAATAGTGGATATACCAAGATGGTTATTAATGGATAGATAAAGGACTATGATACTGATAATAGATGATGATAAGGCTATACGGTTGTCGCTGAGCGTGCTTTTGCGGCGTGCCGGCTACGAGGTGAGTTTAGCAGCAACCCCTGAAGAAGCGATTGATCTGGTGCGCAATATCGAGTTCCGCCTGATAATCATGGATATGAACTACTCACGCGGCACAAGCGGCGATGAGGGTCTGGAGCTGCTTCAGAAATGCAAGATATTTCAACCGGACACACCCGTAATCTTAATGACCGCATGGGGTAGCATCCCCCTCGCAGTGGCTGGAATACAGGCGGGAGCTTTCGACTTCATCACCAAGCCGTGGAACAACCAGCTGTTGCTGGAGAGAATCCGTACTGCCCTGACACTGACAGACACCAAGCACGATATTGTTGGAACCGGGAAATTTGACCGCAACGGTATTATAGGTAAAAGTCAGTCTATCACCGATGTGCTCAAAACTGCAGAGCGAGTAGCCCCGACAAGCGCTCCGGTGCTGATATTAGGTGAAAACGGTACCGGAAAAGAGCTCATAGCCAATGCGATTCACATAAACAGCCCTCGCGCCAAGGCACCGTTTGTAATGGTAAACTTAGGAGGCATATCGCAGTCACTCTTCGAGAGCGAAATGTTCGGTCACACCAAGGGTGCTTTTACGGGAGCTGTGAGCGCACGCAAAGGTCGCTTCGAGATGGCAGACAAAGGCACAATTTTTCTTGACGAGATAGGTGATCTTGACCCGGCATCTCAGGTCAAGATGCTGAGAGTGCTCCAACAGCACACATTTGAGGCACTCGGCGACAGCAAGCCCCGCAAGGTAGATATCAGGGTGATCTGCGCCACAAATGCCGATTTGCCCGCAATGGTAGCTGACCACACTTTCCGCGAAGACCTTTATTACCGCATAAATCTTATAACGCTGAAGCTACCGCCGCTCCGCGAAAGGCGAGAAGATATCCCCTTGCTTGTGAATCACTTCGCCCGCCTTAATGCAGAAGCAACCGGAACAGGAATGCCGGAAATCACTTCTGACGCCATGACCTGGCTGACGAAACAGCCGTATCCGGGAAATATCAGGGAGCTAAAGAACATGATAGAACGCACCATGATTGTGAGCGGATCATCTCGCCTTGACACAGAAGATTTCATAGCATCCTCGCTACCCGAGGCAAGAGTGCCAACCGCACAGAACCTTTCAGGCGCAACTCTCGAAGACCTTGAACGCAACGCTATAGTCTCAGCCCTTGACAAACATTCGGGAAATCTGACCCGAGTTGCAGAGGCTCTTGGCATAACCCGACAGTCGCTATACCGCAGAATGGAAAAATTAGGTATTAACCCTGACAAACCGAGCATTCAATGAGAGCCAAATGGATTTTTGCCGTTATAGTTATTCTCATTCTGGGAATAACAATTGCAATCATAGCATCACCCAAACTGATACTTACCGCTTCAGTTTCCGATATACGCCTGTATGCCGGGGGTATCTGCTTGGTGCTATTGCTATTGCTAAGATTTATCTACCTTAATCTGCTTCGCCCTATAAACGCTATTTTCGGGGGTATGGAGCTGGTCAGAACCCAGGATTTCAGCAGCCGTCTTGTGAAAGTTGGTCAGAAGGATGCCGACAAACTTGTGGGGCTGTTCAATAAAATGATAGACTCCCTAAAGCAGGAGCGCATAAAAAACATGGAGCAGAATCATTTTCTGCAACTTCTTATCCAATCATCTCCTTCCGGCATTGCCATCCTGGACTTTGACGGTGCAATCACCCATGCCAATCCCGCGATGCTTGCCCTGATGAATACAGATGAGGAGACCGCAATCGGGAAAATGCCGGAAGCACTTGCCGGCGAACTGCCACGGGCAATAGGTGAAGTAGCTCAGGGTCAGACTGCAACAGTGCGACTCAGCGACAATATGATTGTGCGCATATCCCGTCTGAGCTTTATGGAAACCGGTTTTACAAGACCGTTCATCACCGTTGAGGTGCTTACAGATGAGGTTAGAAATGCGGAAAAAGAAGCTTACGGCAAGGTCATACGAATAATAGCCCATGAGGTAAACAATAC
>JAIDQW010000109.1 GCA_029062075.1 Paramuribaculum sp. | reverse complement strand
ACTCAAAGCATTTGCATAAAGAATATAGTCATTGGGGATCAGCTGAACTTCCGGGTGATTGAATAATTTATTACCCATTTCTTCAACAGCCGGATAATCCTTCAACTCATTTTTATCCATCATTATAATACGAAACATAAAGTAGTTGTTTGGATCTTTAGCAAGCACGCGATTGGCAATCTCCATTGACTTATCATACTCTTTAGCTGAGAACAGAAGACCTGCATAACGCTGTTCGTCACTCTGGAAATGGTTAGGATTTTCCATGTACTTTCCATACTGGATGCATGCGCTACCAAACTGTTCGTTATCATAATACTTTTCAGCGAGTTCACGCTGGGCAAGTGCCGAATTTGGATCAAGCTGATTAAGTTCCTTAAGTTTATCAATAGCAAATGAGGGCGCGACTTTGAAGTATGTGTTTGCATACTTCACATACGCTTCACGGTTGACAATGTTCTTTGCTTTATCAGCCTCAATCGCCATTTCATAAAGACCGGCTGCTTCACCGGGATCTTCTTTAGCTTTCATGTCACCCTGAAGAAGGTACACAGAACTTTCGGTAAGTTTAGAATCCTTCAGCGCCTTATTGATATTTTTTTCTATCTCCTTAGCATAAGCCACCGGATCCACTTCGTAATAAGCACGGGCAACAGCAGCTACAACAGCTGTGTTCTTTTTATTAATATTCTGAGCCTGCTTAAAATAATTTTCAGCTTCGGCTTTATTGCCGTTCATAAGAGCTATCTTACCGAGACCGATGTAATTATATGGATTTTCTCCATTCGCCTGAAGGCCTTTTTCATAATCAACTCTTGCCTGGGGAATATTACCTTCAAGATAGTTAATGTTTCCCAGATAATTATAAGCTACAGCCTTATCGGTTGAAGCATCATTAATAGTGTTATTCAGAATGATCTTTGCAACATCTATACGACCTGCATTGAAGTTGTCAACTCCATCCTGAAAACCCTGTGCCGAAGCGCTCAACGCCCCGGCTAACATAAGGGATAATACAAATTTTACTTTCATGATTGGTATTTTTGTTTAGGTTTATAATTTTCAATTAATATTAACCATTGTAGGTTGAACCACTTTCGGAAGGATTCCGGTGTTCAGCATAATTTTCTGTCCATGGAATCCGGTCACAAAAGAATAAAATCCGTGAGTAAGACTACCACCGGCGCCGGTTGATATCATATATACCTGTCGGTAAAGCGGATAGTCGCCATTAAATATATAATATTGGTACGGTAGATACGCGGTAACCTCATCATTGCCCCTAACCTTAAGTACTTTTACATCGCTTGAAAATGCAATATCAGTTGAATCGTTGTTTTGCACAGATTTCACATATTCTTCTCGTGAAAGTTCCTTTGACTTCAAATCAGAGCTTATCCAACTCACTCCAACAATGCCAACTGCATTTTTATTTTTTGCAACAGCCTTGAAAACTTCCTCGGGGCTCTTCTGGGCAAAGACGTTTGAACCGAAATCTCCTCCGTTGAGCAACGAATCACGCATATACTGAACTGTACTTGAACCCTGATGGTCAAAAACCACCTCAATATCTCCAAGATGATCGTTGCCCGGTTCTACTTCGTTCCATTTCTTTAGCTCTCCACTGAGGATTTTAGCTATCTCACCTTTACTCATTACATTAATTGAGTTCTGGGGATTAACTATCAGGGCAAGTGCATCAACAGCTATCTGGCTTTGTCTGACCTGTTTTTTGTTAGATTTCAGGTATTTAACCTCTTTTTCTGTCAGCGGTCGGGTTGTGACTATCATTTTTGTCTTGAAATCAAGCAGAGAGTCTATTGCCGCATTCTGGTCTGTATAGTATGGGATAATACTTGCATCGGGATAAACATATTCAAATACATCTATCTCCTGCGACATAATATTTTCAAAACTTGCGTCACAAACTATTGTAGCGATACCGGATGATGAAGAAGTTGCTGCTTTTTTATCACAAGATGTAAAAGAAGCGATGCTGCCAAGAGCAAAAACTCCGGCAGCAATACACTTTGTCATATTATTAAACATACTTATCATATAGTACAGAAAATCCATTTAATCGATTCCCGTAAACTGCCGGTATCCTCTCCAAATTCCATAGGCAATGAACATTCCGCCTGCTACCCACCTAAGCCATGTCCACGAACCATAAATCGGAGCAAAAAATCCGGTAAGGAAAAGTACACCTACACCAATATACACAATAATCATAATCATACCAATAAGATTGCG
>JAIDQW010000108.1 GCA_029062075.1 Paramuribaculum sp. | reverse complement strand
ATGATAAAGTCCCGGCGTTTGTTACAGCCGATAAATCCGGAATAAGCATAACAGGAGAGCATTTTAAGGATGGTGGAAGAGCCCTGCGCTGGAATTATAGCCCCAATGCGTCATTGACAATAAAAAAAGATTTGCATTTTGAGCCTAAAGATTCTACCGGAGCTGATACCTATCTGTCAACGTTTGTAGTCTGGATACATAACAGCAAGCCAACAGGAAGCACTCTTACTTTTCAGTTTAAGAAAAACGGGCGCATCTGTTCCTGGTTTTCTATGGGACTCGATTTTACCGGCTGGAGAACTGCATGGGTGTGTTATGAAAGAGACATGGAGGGAACCCCTGAGGTTGGTATGGATGAGATATGCATCATAGCTCCTGATTCCCACGGTGAGATATGTATTGATCATTTGCTCACGGCGGCTAAAACCGACCACAGGCATCAGACTGCCGACACTCAGGTTCCTTTTGTGAATAAGCACACATCGAGCCACTGGCTGGTGGTATATCCTCATTCAAAAATTCAGCCGGATATAGCAGCTGAGCCGGTAGTGTCCGAAAAGCAGAAACAATACATAGCACTGATTGAGCGCAGGTTTAAGGATCAGATTTTCACACCCGTTCAGGTTACACCGGAGGAAATACAGAAAATCCGCTCCAAATTCAGTCGATATGGCATACAATATAATAATAAAGGTGAGGTTAAAGGATTGCCGATATTTTTTGAGCGCTCGGCAGAAGCTTATGAGCGGATAATACCTGATTACAATAAGGCACTGTTTTCCCGCAATGGAATGGAGCTTAAAGAATATTTTGACCTTATGAATCAGGTGGCGGTTGCTTACAATAGCACCACGGATGCAAAATATCGTGAAGAGCTGAAGCACATCTTTATGGCAATGTATGATCACGCGGTTGACCAGGGTATTGCATGGGGCAGCTGTCTGGGTAATTTCACTCACTACGGCTACAGCTTCAGAGGATTCTACACCTCATATTTTTTGATGAAGAATCTGCTCAGAGATGCCGGTAAATTAAATGATGCAGCAAAGAGTATGCGCTGGTATGCCATAGCAAATGAGGTTTTCATCAAGCCGGAGGAGAAAGGAATGGATATGGATGCGTTCAACACAGTCACTACGGGGCGCATTGCAAGCATACTCATGATGGAAAACACACCGGAGAAAGTGCAATATCTGAAATCTTTCTCAAGATGGATTGACAACGGCTGCCTGCCGTCAGAAGGGCTCAGCGGGTCTTTCAAATCCGACGGCAGCGGTTTTCATCACCGTAACCTGTATCCCGCTTATGCCATTGGTGGGCTCAATGGGGCTACCAAAATGATTCATCTCCTGAGTGGTACCGGCTTCGCCGTCTCGGAGCTTGCGCATAGCACTGTTAAAAATGTGCTTCTTGCCATGCGGTTTTATTGCAATAAAACAGATTTCCCACTGGCTCTGTCAGGGAGGCATCCTGATGGAAAAGGTGCTCTTGTACCCATGCACTATGCTACTATGGCTCTTGCAGGAACTCCCTCCGGAAAGGATTCGGTGGATCTCGAAATGGGAAATGCCTATCTCAGGCTGGTAACAGAGGATAAAACCAACCGTGAGGACAATCCGGAATATGTTCCTTTTGTGCCGTCGGCACGGAATATGGAAATGATTGAGTCGCTTAAGGCACTCGGCTGTGTTGCCGAACCGAATCCGCAAGGCAATATGAACCTGGGCTACGGTTGCGTCAGTGTTCACAGACGTAAGAATTGGTCGGCGGTGGCACGCGGTCATTCAAGATATATCTGGGCGGCGGAGCACTACCGTGGAGAAAATCTATTCGGCAGGTATCTCGCTCATGGGTCATTGCAAATCATGACAGCAAATAATGCTTCAATAGGAGTGAATTCCAAAACATCCGGCTGGTCGGAGGCTGGTTTCGATTGGGCGCGAATTCCAGGTGCTACAGCTATACGTCTGCCGCTTGACAAGCTAAAAGCAAATGTACTGAATGTAGATACTTTCTCAGGCTATGAAGAGATGCTCCTTTCTGACGAATCTTTTGCTGGAGGCATCTCTCTGGAGGAACTTGATGGGGCGTTCGGCATGAAGCTTCATGAGCACGATAAAGATAATGGTTCACTTCGGGCCCGAAAGTCCTATCACGTTCTTGATCATAAAATTTTGTGCATCGGCAGTGAGATAGAAAATTCAAACACTGAGTTTGATACTGAAACAACTGTATTCCAGTTGGAAACACCTGATGAAAAGGATAAAG
>JAIDQW010000107.1 GCA_029062075.1 Paramuribaculum sp. | reverse complement strand
ATGTCCCGCCTCCGCAATCTGTTCCAGGCTCTTCCAGCGTGAAGACGCCAAGGTGGTGGCGAAATGGTCGAATCCCGGACGAAGACCGACTACTTCGCGCGCTATCTCACCGACGCTGTTCGAGGCCGAATAGGTGCCTCCGACAAAAGCGTCGGCATCGCCTGTCTCGACCATCATCATGCCGAAGTAGTTGCGGTCAAACATTTTTACCTGTGCTACAGGGAATTTGCCTCCCTGACGCTGACGCTTTTTGGCAAGACGTTCCGCATATTTGCGGCGGCGGTCAGCCTCGCGGTCGTGACGCAGGTTGATGATTTCTATGCCGTCGAGGCTTAGTCCGAGCCTGTCGGCACGTTTCTGAATCATCTCCTCGTTGCCGAGAAGTACAGGAACATAAACGCCCTCTTTGGCACCCATAACGGCGGCACGGAGCATATTGTCCGTATTCGCCTCGCCGAACACCACTTTTTTTGGATGCTCCTTAGCCTTATCGTAAATGCGGCGGAGGAATTTCTTGTCATAGCCCATGAGTTTGCGCAACTTCTCCTCATAAGCTTCCCAGTCGGTTATAGGACGCTTTGCAACTCCGCTCTCCATAGCGCCCCGGGCAACCGCCGGAGCAACCCAAGTAAGCAGTCTGGGGTCAAGGGGCTTGGGCAGAATGTAGTCCCTGCCGAATTCGAGCTTGTCCATGTTATAAGCGGCGTTGACCACCGGAGGCACCGGTTCTTTGGCGAGCTGCGCGATAGCTCTTACTGCGGCAAGCTTCATCTCCTCGTTGATAGTGGTGGCACCCGAGTCAAGGGCACCGCGGAAAATGTACGGGAAACCGAGCACATTGTTAATCTGGTTGGGATAGTCGCTTCTACCTGTAGCAAAAATCAGGTCAGGGCGTGATGCCATCGCTTTATCGTAGGAGATTTCAGGATCGGGATTGGCGAGCGCAAACACAATAGGTTTATCAGCCATAGACTGCACCATCTCTGTTGTAACCACATCCTTGACCGATAGTCCGAGGAACACATCGGCACCTTTCATCGCTTCGGCGAGAGTGGTGATATTGCGTGTGGTTGCAAACTCTTTTTTCTGCGGGTTGAGGTCGGTGCGCGCGGTGTTCAGCACTCCCTTGCTGTCGCACATCACCACATTTTCTTTCTTCACCCCCAGAGCTATATAGAGCTTGGTGCATGACACCGCTGCAGCACCGGCACCGTTAACAACGAGCTTTATCTCATCAATCTTCTTGCCTTGAATCTCAAGCGCGTTGAGAAGCCCGGCAGCGGAGATGATAGCTGTGCCGTGCTGGTCGTCGTGCATCACGGGAATATCGCACTCCTCTTTGAGGCGTGTTTCTATCTCAAAGCACTCCGGTGCCTTGATGTCCTCAAGGTTGATACCACCGAAAGTGGGGGAGATAGCCTTTACAATCTGGATGAATTTTTCAGGGTCTTTCTCATTCACCTCAATGTCAAAACAGTCGATACCGGCAAAAATCTTGAATAGAAGAGCTTTACCTTCCATTACCGGCTTGCCGGCGAGAGCGCCTATGTCACCGAGACCGAGCACGGCTGTGCCGTTTGAAATCACCGCCACAAGGTTGCCCTTGTTGGTGTATTCATATACATCTGCGGGGTTGGCTTCAATTTCCTTGCAAGGGAAAGCCACACCCGGAGAATAGGCGAGGGCTAAATCGCCCTGAGTGGAATAAGGCACTGTAGGCACCACTTCAATTTTGCCCGGTTTGCCCTGACGATGATATTCAAGGGCGGCGTCTTTGGTAACTGTTGACATTATATAATGATTAAAAAATTTCCAATGAATAGTTATAACGAAAAACAATTTCCTTGCTCTGAAAGATTACTGATTGCATTAAAACTATTGCAATAATCGCAAAAGTAATAAAAAGGACAATAAGAGTGACCCCCTTCCCCCAATTATTTTATCGTAAATTCACTGTTCCATACTCAAGGATTTGCACTTGCCGGTAGAACTGACGCTTTAGTGCTTCCTCCGCCGTCACAAAAGTTTTTACCAATTTAGAAGTTCTTGTTAAAGGAGAAAGTCAATCAGT
Source organism: Paramuribaculum sp. (assembly GCA_029062075.1). Lineage (GTDB taxonomy): Bacteria > Bacteroidota > Bacteroidia > Bacteroidales > Muribaculaceae > Paramuribaculum. The sequence continues at coordinate 2,961 of JAIDQW010000107.1, read as the reverse complement.
CTTATAGGGACTATACGCTCTTGATTTCGTTTGGGTTTAATATAATCCTTAACGACTATGTTTTTTATTGGAATTTAACTTTACTATCAGGCATACAGATAAATAATATAAGTTGATTTCTTAGATTACTATCTTTTGCCATATTTATTTAATCCTTACGTTGTTATGCGACTTTGCCGGTTTCGATTTCGGATTTGAGGAATTGGAAAATATAGACCGCGCCTTGATAGTAAAGTCCGCATTCGGGGTCATTAAGTTTGGCGAAAGTGGTTGATGAATAAAGCTCGTCAAGGGAGCGGTGTATGTCCCAGCCATATTCATCCATAAGCATTTCAGCGAGTTCTGCAGCAAGGCATTCTATTTGAAACTGTATGTCTTGAGTCATAATTTAATGCGTTTTAATAGGTTTACGGCTTTTGGGGTGCCGAAGAAGTATTGAACAGCATGGTCACCTTTATATCTCAATTCCTCAACCAATGCCGATGCCGACAAATAGCCCAAAATGAAACGGCGAATTTGAACGCCAACCGTATCGTCAGCAATAGGACCTATAACAATATCGTACGGATGAGCCGGAATATCTGAGTTATTCTTTCGGTTCATCACAACAAATTCTGCCCATTCCTCGGAGTAGTCATGAAAGAACTTTATGTTCAGTCCGGTCTTTATAGCCTCGTCTTCATCAAAACCAAAACAGGATAATGTGGGAGTTCCTTCGTTGAGAAATCGAGTCGTACGGACTGCCATCACCATGGCTTGTTCAGGGTTGGCATTGAGATAGAAGCCTTGTCCGAAATCTTTGCCACGTTTACTCCGTGAGAGGTCAATCTGCTCAATAGCAACGTTTGAACCGTGGTAGAGACGTTTCATATCTTACCTCCTTCCCTTTGGCAAATGACTTGGAGGTCTGAAACAGCATCGTCAATGGATAGTGTATGCTCGGCAGCATAGCAGTCAAGAAGGAAATCGATACCTGAGAAACGGCGCAGATAGGCGTATGCCTGCATGTTGGAGAGGTCAAATCGCTGTGCGAAAGCTCCAACGCACGCTACTACATACTCTATTCGGTTAAATATTTCTTTCTTGTCCATGACTATGCTTTATTGCTTGCTATTAAGTCTTTAATGTCAAAATCAAGTAATTCAGAAATCTTCACAAGCGTATCACGGGATGGCTGCATTTCACTTGATTTGCTTACTAATTACGACACTTTGATGTTAAACGCAAAGTTACAGATTAATTCGAGATTAAAGTCGGAATAAGTGTAAAATTCACAAGTTGTGAGGCAATTGTGTTTTATAAGTTCGTTTACATACATAGTGATATATATGAGATGCGAGAAAAGCAAATAAAGAGCAATAATAGGGTAGGAATTTTGTGTTTTAGACCTTTTGATTAATTTTGCGTTGGATTGGTAAGATCCAATTCAGTATAATTTGGCAAAATAAGAAGTGTTATGCTGTTCTTGTAGTTTGAGAACGTAGGAAATTCCAAAACCGCACAAAGATAGCATAGTGGTTCTCACGTATATAGCGTGGGCTGCTACTGTTACATCTGTGCAAATGGTTTTCCTACGACCTTCAAACTACGACGTGGCATAGCCGGCTCACGTTTCTCATATACACTAATAATACCCCAGAGCCGCAGGTAGGAGAGAGATTATGAAAACATCAGTGGTAGTAAAGGTGTCAATGTTCATGATTGGGATATGCTGTCTCGCAACATCATGCGCGGATCATGATGATCCGGAGCTGACTCCCATAAATACAAGCGAAGTTAAAATAACCTCGTCGGTGAATGCTCTGCCTACAGCATCATGGCTCAATCCTACCGAAGAAATGACAATCCGTGTGTCAAATGTGAGTATGTCCGCTCCAAAAGGGGTGGTTCTCCGAAGCATAAGTCTTTGTGAAGGTGGCAGAACAGTCCTGGATAAGCCGTTTTCCGGCGAAACTCTGGAGTTTAAGGTGCCGCTTACAAGTATGCGTGGGCGAGTCAATTTTTCAATTGTAGGAAATCTCATTCAGAAGAATTGCCGCGATGCGCAGATATTGATAGAGGACAATATTCAGCGTATAATATTCACCCAGACTCCCAAGCTCGAGTGCAAGGCACATATAAATGTTACCGTAAAAAGTGTGTCAACTTCCGGTGAGGAGTTTTCCCAGTGGTTTGATGTGGAGTCAAACGAAGCGGGCGTGGTACTGATACCTCAGGATAACCTTTATTGGGCTCCTGCCTCCGGCACGGCTTCAGTCATAGAGCTGACTTTAGGTGGAGGAGCGGACGCCTGGAGTCCTAATTCCACTCTTGAAAGTGATATCACAAGAGTATCATGGGGCTCGAATTATCCGAATGATCCTGTGCTGAAGCTTTCTATAGCAAATACTCCCGGTTCTTTGGATAATGAAAAATTGTCCATGTATGTTTTGGCGACTTATTTCGGTACGAATGAAAGTATCACTGTAGAACCTCAGAGGCTTACTACCGTGTTTGATATACGGGAGTCAAAGTAATCTGGATTATTTCTTCGTAGATAAGTATTGCCAAAGCAGTATTCTCTGTAAGTTCCATATCCCATGGATTTTTCGTAAATTTGTAGTCTGAAACCCAACAATCATTATGATAACTAAAGAGGAGGTATTGGACTTGTTGAAGTCCACTGAATCATATCGAGTGGAACGCACCACGAGTACAGGCAACATGGACAAGTTCTGTGAGGCTATTTGTGCGTTTGCCAATGATATGCCTGCATCCAGAAAGAATGGCTATCTGATTATTGGAGCGAAAGATGACGGATCTATCGCGGGAATGAAGGTGGATGATGCTCTGTTGAAAAAGATTGCCGGGATACGTTCTGACGGCAATATACTTCCTTTGCCGACAATGTCCGTAGAACGGTTCTCTTATCCCGAAGGTGATTTGTTGGTTGCTGAGGTGCGTCCTTCTGATTTGCCCCCG
>JAIDQW010000106.1 GCA_029062075.1 Paramuribaculum sp. | reverse complement strand
GGACCAGCCTCAGCAGCGGCGTGATTTCCGTCCGCGTAACGGTGAGTTCGGTGCATTTTTCCCTCGGTCAGAGGGCAGGCGTTTTGTGCCCCGTTCCCAGAAGGAGAAAGAGGAAGCAGCTGCAGCAGCTGCGGTTGCTGCTGCCACAGCACCAATTACAGTTACGGATCCGTGGCAGGATAATAAACAGCAGCAAAAGCAGGGCAAGAAAAACAAGAACCGAAACAACAATAATCAGCAGCAGAACCAGTTCCTACAACCGCAGGAGTCACCGTACAATTTTGACGGTCTAATCAAAGCAACCGGCGTGCTTGAGATTATTCCGGAAGGCTACGGATTTCTCCGCTCCAGTGATTACAATTACCTGTCATCGCCCGACGATGTATATGTGACTCCACAGCATATCAAAAACTTCGGTTTGAAAACCGGTGATGTGGTTGAAGCAACAGTGCGTCCTCCAAAAGAGGGAGATAAGTATTTCCCGCTCACCAATGTAATCAGCGTTAACGGACGCTCACCGGAATTTATCCGCGACCGTGTACCGTTTGAACATCTCACACCGCTTTTCCCTGACGAAAAATTCAACCTTACCGGAGGTCGTTCCTCAAACCTCTCAACCCGTGTGGTTGACATGTTCTCACCTATCGGCAAAGGTCAGCGCGGACTTATCGTGGCACCTCCAAAAACAGGTAAAACCATCTTGCTCAAAGACATTGCAAATGCTATTGCCGAAAACCATCCGGAAACATACATCATGATTCTTCTCATTGACGAGCGTCCGGAGGAGGTAACTGATATGAGCCGTAGCGTGAATGCGGAGGTTATCGCATCGACCTTTGACGAACCGGCGGAACGTCATGTAAAGATTGCGGGTATAGTTCTTGAAAAGGCTAAACGACTGGTTGAGTGTGGTCACGATGTCGTTATTCTGTTAGACTCAATCACCCGTCTTGCAAGAGCATACAACACTGTTTCTCCCGCATCAGGCAAAATTCTTTCCGGCGGTGTTGACGCGAATGCCCTCCAGAAGCCTAAACGATTCTTCGGTGCAGCAAGAAATATTGAAAACGGAGGTTCACTCACTATCATTGCCACTGCGCTAACTGAAACCAGTTCTAAGATGGACGAGGTTATCTTCGAGGAATTCAAGGGCACAGGCAACATGGAGTTACAGCTTGACCGCAAACTCAGCAACAAGCGAGTATTCCCGGCTGTTGACATCATGGCTTCGAGCACACGCCGAGACGATTTGCTGCTTCGCACTGAAACCCTCAACCGCATGTGGATTCTGCGCCGCTTCCTGAGTGACCGCAACTCCATTGAGGCGATGGAATTCATCAAGGACAGGATGGAACGTACTCCAGACAACGACGAGCTGCTCCGCACAATGGGCGACTAAAAGACCTTGAACGGTATTTATATAGCGTGAGGGTGTATCAATTAAATGACACACCCTCACGTTTATGTTTTGCAATATTTACGCTGATATATGGCTCTCGTCGAGAACTCTCTTGGCTCCAATATAGCGGTGGTTGAAATAGCCGCTGTCCGGAAATTTCTGATATGTTATGCCTTTTGAAGTTGAGGCATGAATAAAGGTGACCTGCTTGCCATCCTCATCCACTTCAACCACCATTCCAACATGCCCTACAACTCCTTTACCGGTCCGCGGACTGCTGAAAAACATCAGGTCACCAGGTTTTAGGTCCTCCTTAGCAATAGGAGTACCCTGCCGGTACTGCATCTGCGAAGTGCGGTTAAGTTGAATACCAGCCTGGCGGAACACAAAGCTCGTGAAGCCGGAGCAATCAAATGTCTTTGGTCCTGTCGCACCCCAAACATATCTTCTGCCAAGATAACGGGCTGCGATGCTTTTCAATTCTTCAACAACAGCATTTAGTTTTTCTTCTGTGGTTTCCTCTACTGTATCCTCATCGTGAATCCAGGGAGCTTTAACCAGTTCGGTTGCCACACTCAATTTCCAGTCCTGAACTTCAAGGCGGTTGTCCGGTAAAAGAGGGGGATTAGTTGCATTGGATTTGAATGAGAAAAGTGCAGCACTGAGGCAAACAATAATATTAATGAGTAAAAGTCGTTTCATAGCAATTATCCGTAATTGAGTATTCTGAATTTTTGAGCTGAATGGAGTACATCTCGTACCAA
>JAIDQW010000105.1 GCA_029062075.1 Paramuribaculum sp. | reverse complement strand
GATTAAGTGGAGGTGCCGATAGTGTGGCACTTCTTACTTCTTTATGCGCAGTTGGGTGCAAATGTGTTGCTGCACACTGCAATTTCATGCTGAGAGGGGAAGAAAGTGAGAGGGATATGAAGCATGCTGAAGATATAGCTCTTAAGACAGGTGCTGAGTTTGTTTCTGTCCGCTTCAATGTGCCAGAATATATGTCTTTGCATAAATGCTCACTTGAAACGGCATGCAGAGAATTAAGATATGAATGGTTCACTAATCTTTGCGAAATCAAAACTGCCAAGTGGATTGCCGTGGGGCATCACAGAGAAGATAATATTGAGACCTTTTTTCTGAACCTCTTTCGTGGCACAGGTATTAGAGGTCTTAAAGGCATGAGACCTGTAAACGGTATTATCATAAGACCACTCTTATCTTTCAGACGCAAAGATATTGAATCTTACCTCAAAGAGGTAGGTATGGATTATATAACAGACAGTTCCAATCTCGTTTCAGATGTGGCACGTAATAGAATCCGTAATATTATTTTGCCCGCTATTAAAAATGAATTCCCATCAGCCGACCATTCTGTCGAAACCACTATCGCCAATCTCTATAGCACAGAGTCATTTGTGAGCGAAATGATGAATTTGGAGCGCGAAAGGTGGTTAAAGAATGACATTGTTGATGTTTTAGAAATTCTTAAAGAAAGGAAGAGTGCTTCCTTCATTATTTTTGAACTACTAAGTGAAAAAGGATTTAACCGTGAACAGTCTAATAATATTTTGAGATGCGTGCAGTCTGGCTCAACCGGCAAAGTGTTCAAGAATAATTTGGGAGAATTATTCTGCATAAATCACGGTTTACTGATTCCAATGAATCAAGGAGGTACTGACTATGACATCTTGACTGAAGTTGTTTCTGTTAATGATTTTGCCCCCGGACAAAATTCATGTGTAGAATATTTTGACTCTTCTGTTCTTACAGGAGAACCTTTAGCTGTTCGTAAATGGCAAATAGGCGACAGGATGAAACCATTCGGTATGGCAAAAGGGTCTCGATTGGTTAGCGATATAATGCGAGATGCCGGATATAGTCTTGTAGAAAAAGACAATACCCGGCTACTCGTTAAAGGGTCCGAAATACTTTGGGTCATTGGTTTGAGGCGTAGTAACCTGTATCCGGTAGCTAAAGGTTCTTCTGATATAATAAGAATAACGGCAGAATCAAAACTCCCCCGCTCTTAAGAGCAGATAAGCTTTGGCATCATTCCACGGAATGTATAGTTCTCCTCCGGGAATCAAAGGCACCGGTTTTTCATTGTGATCTGCCCTTACGTAATATTTCCCGCTATTTGATCTGAATAATATCAGTCTGAAATTAGCTGCCATTGGAACTACGTTAAAATTCTGCCAATTTTCAGCAACTGCATTCAAGTCGTTTGCTACATAGTAACAGTCTTGAAGCTGAATCAGTGCCAAAAGCGGCATGAGTGTTTCAGCATGAGCAAATCTGAGACGAATAGGTGTTTTATCTGCCCCGCTTATAAATGAATCAGTAGTGCTGATGAGATTAAGCAAAAGAGGCTTAGCACTCTGAGCCGGTAAATCACTTAGAGCAGATGCTGAGTGAGTGAGGTATTGCTTGAGATTTGCCACCCTCCACAGTGCATTAAATTCTTCACGGGTGAAATATTCGGCATAATTTATTTTCATCTCTATCGCTGCCGTTCCTGCAATAACAGAGTACATGGATAAGAGAATATCTGTTTCATTAATATCCTTCAAGGGGTATGCTTCTCCGACAAATTTCTGTAATAACCTTTTTGGTAAAGTATTCTCAGCATAATTTTCCACTGCATCTTTCACTCTATTACTGTTAACGAACTGTTCAAGAGGTTCATTATTATCAAAAAATCTCAAAAGATGATTATTCTGTCGGCCGGATGCAGTGAAAATATCTATTTTGTTATTTTGCCTAACAAGCTGGTGAGTGAACTCATACATAC
>JAIDQW010000104.1 GCA_029062075.1 Paramuribaculum sp. | reverse complement strand
GGAGCGGTGGCTACGGCACCTACCTTGAATGGACCGGTCACGGACCATGCCCCCTCCCCAAGTATGGCTATAATGAATATGTTGATTTTGTGAGTCAGTTTGTACTTGACGATTCAGCCAAGCAGCTCGCACTTAACCATGTGCGCAACATTGTCAGCCGTGTTAACACCGTTACCGGCGAGCCCTACAGCCAGTCTCCCGCTATCATGTCATGGCAGATAGCTAACGAACCCAGAGCTTTCAGCACTGAAGGTAAACGCGCTCTTGCCGACTGGCTCCGCACCACCGCGCGCACCATTAAGGAAATCGACACCAACCACCTCGTTTCTACCGGCAGCGAAGGCAAATACGGCTGTCAGGTTGACATCGACCTCTGGGAGGAAATCCACAAATATCCCGAAATTGATTACGCTAACATTCATATCTGGCCTTACAACTGGATGTGGATCAGAAGAGACACCAAGGACGGGGTTGTTGAGGATGTGGACACCGCGTGCAAATATACTCTCGCTTATATTGACGAGCACTATGACAGAATGAAGGGGGCAAAACCTATCGTTCTTGAGGAGTTCGGCTATCCGCGTGACACTATGGGACTCGCTCCGGGCTCTCCCACTACCGGCAGAGACAAATATTATGAGTATGTGTTCTCTATCATCAGAGATTCAGGTAAAATAAACGGCTCGAACTTCTGGGGATGGGGAGGATTTGCTAATCCCGCTCATGCAACATGGGAGAGTGGCGATGACTATACCGGTGATCCCGCTCAGGAGGATCAGGGTCTCAACTCCGTTTTCGCAGCTGACACTTCTACCGTGGCTATCATTCGCAAAATGACTAAGAGTCTATCATCCAAACAGATCAACAAATGAAAAAACTTATTATAGCAATCGCCGCTTTAGCACCGTTTGCTTTCAGCTGCGGAAACTCTAAATCGCACGATGAAAGCGATACCGATACTGTAACTGCCGCCGAGGCGTTGAAAACCCGTCTTGATAAAGTCACTGCATCTGGCAAAGTGATGTTTGGTCATGATGACGACCCGGTTTATGGTCACTCATGGGTAGGTGACTCTGGCAGATCTGACGTTATGGAAATTGTAGGAGACTATCCCGGAATCATGAACTGGGATCTCGGTGGCATTGAGAAAGGTGATGCCGCCAATCTCGACTCGGTGAATTTCGAGCGGATGAGAGCCGAGGTGATAGCGCAGGATGCACGTGGCGGAATCAATGCTTTCAGCTGGCACACAGTAAATCCCATTGACGGCAGAGACAGTTGGCAATGCGAGGACACCACTATGGTGGAGCGCATTCTAAACGATGCCGAAATCGGGGAGGCATTTGACAATCAGGTGCGCAATGTGGCACGCTTCATGAACTCGCTCACCGATGCTTCAGGTAAAAAGATCGGTGTGATTTTCCGCCCCTGGCATGAGCACACCGGTGACTGGTTCTGGTGGGGCAGCCGTCAGTGTACCCCCGAGCAGTACCGCGCTCTCTGGGCAAGAACACGTAAGATTATGGACGAAGAGGGTGTGGACAATGTGCTTTGGGCATACTCTCCCGACCGCGTGGAATCTGACGAGCAGTATATGGAGCGTTATCCCGGTGACGAGTTCGTTGACATAATGGGTGCCGATGTATATGCCTACAACGCTGAAAAGGGCATAGAAGCATATCGCAAGGCGGTTGACGCTACCCTCGGAGCGGCAGTCCGTGCAGCAAATGAGCGTGGCAAAATTGCCGCTTTCAGCGAAACCGGACTCGAAGGAGTGACAGTCAGCACATGGTGGACAGAGGTTCTACTCCCGGCTATCAATCAGTATAAGCCTGCTTATGTGATTGTGTGGAGAAACGCACACGACAAGCCGACTCATTTCTTCGGTCCCTATCCCGGTCACGAGAGTGCTGACAATTTCAAAGATTTCTACAATGATTCAACGACGCTCTTCGCAGCGGATGTTGATAAAATACGATAAAGTATTTAACCCTATTTCAGATTAATTGCTATGCTGTCATTTGATGAACGTAAGCGTCTGGTGGAGAGCGAATACGACGCAGTTATCCGCCGCGTCAACTATCCTGTTGGAGGAAACGGAGTATATACCCGCTACAAGTATCCGATTATAACCCCCGCTTCGGTGCCACCGTTGTGGAAATATGACTATAATCCCGCTACAAATCCTTATTTCATGGAGCGTATCGGAGTGAACGCCACCTTCAATTCAGGTGCTATCAAGTTTGACGGCAAGTATTATCTGATGGTGCGTGTTGAGGG
>JAIDQW010000103.1 GCA_029062075.1 Paramuribaculum sp. | reverse complement strand
GGTTTGTAGTTGCTGAAGCGGATCTGAAGATGCGCGGACCGGGTGACCTTGAGGGTACGCTCCAAAGCGGAATGGCGGTGGATTTGCGAATAGCTTCCCTCGCAACTGACGGGCAGATAGTTCAGCTCGCCAGAAACGCGGCAAATGAAGTTCTGGATAAGGATCCGAGCCTGTCTTCAGCCAATTTGTCGGGTGTGAGAAGAGAGATGTCTCTGATGTTTGACAAGAGTTATGACTGGAGCCGCATAAGTTAAAATCAAGGGTTATAAAAATACAAAATTTTAGATGTGTTAACATTGTGATTTTCCACTAAAGGAACTTAATGAATATTTTGCTTATTTTCACATTTGCAATTATTTATCTGATAAACAAAGCTTTATAGTAGATGATGTCAGTTGAATCATTAGCCGATACCGACTAAATCAAGTGCTTGGTTTGTGGTTAATGTAATAAATGGCTAATTTTGAACGTCATAAAAATGATAATTGACTTAACCTAAATCAAAACGATGGAAAAAACTTTGGTAATCTTTAAGCCCAGCGCAATACAGCGTGGTTTGGTTGGAAATATTCTCTCTCGCTTTCAGCAAAAAGGACTTGTGATTGCCGGAATGAAGATGATGAAGCTTGATGAAGCAATATTGCGTGAACACTATTCACATCTTGTTGAAAAAGGTTTTTTCCCATTCGTGCTAAAATCTATGATGGCTTCGCCTGTAATCGTGCTTTGCCTCGAAGGCAAAGATGCGGTTAACGTGGTGAGACTCATGACAGGTGCGACAAATGGTCGCGAAGCGCTCCCCGGAACAATCCGCGGTGATTTTGCTTCGAGCAATCAGGAAAATATCATCCATGCCTCATCTTCGGTTGAAGATGCTCAGGCAGAGGTGGCACGCTTCTTCAAACCGGAGGAGTTGTTTGATTGGGAGCCGGTCAATAAACCATACGTATATTCACAATTAGAAATAGAGAACTGATTTCTCCTCAAAGAAAAAACGCGATGCAGCTTTTCAAAAAGACCCTGGCAATATTTGCCGCAACGATGATTCTTATGCCTGTGGCGGCAAATGCCCAGTATAAACTCCCCCGAAATCACAATAAGCAGCATAATGAGCTTCTTGCTTCGCAGAAGCCTATGGCAGCAGATATAAAGGTTGCCAACGTGCTTCGCTATATGAGCGAGCTTAGCAAGCCTGAGCTGCCTGACCAGGATGAGATTTACGGTGAATACTGGGCAAGTCAGAGCGTAAACCCCTATGTGGGTGTAACCATCCCGGAAGTAAAAGATTTGGATGTAAGTGGGTTCTATCCACCCATTTTGGGGCCGGTGACATCCGGTTTCGGCTATCGCCCCAGATTTGGCAGAATTCACAGAGGTGTGGATATCAGCCTTCATATCGGTGATACAATTCGTGCTGCTTTTGACGGAAAAGTACGTCTCACCAGATTTGAGAAAAAAGGTTACGGCTACTATGTTGTGATTCGTCACGATAACGGAATGGAAACAGTTTACGGTCACTTGTCTAAATTTATAGCAAAGCCTGACCAGAGAGTTAAAGCCGGTGAACCTATTGCGCTTGGTGGCAATACCGGCAGAAGCACCGGTCCTCACCTCCATTTTGAAACCCGTTATTATGGATTGGCAATCAATCCGCAGCTGATAATTGACTTTGAAAACGGTGTACCCATCAAAGATGTTTTCACTTTCAATAAAACATCAGTTGAAAAAAGCAATCTCGGCAGAGGCAGAGTGGCAAAAAAATCTACCCGCGCAAAATCTCGTGCCACTGCTTCAAGAAAGAAGTCATCAAGAAAGAGATAATACTTGCAGGAATATATTGCTTATCTGGAAAAATTAAAGAAAAAGGCGACCAAGGCTGTGTGAATACTCACAAACTTTGGTCGCTGTTTTTTTAGACTTCGGAGCAGATGGGGAGTTGTGAGTGAGATATACATTTGTGAAAATTGGAGCAAATAGTTATCTTCGCAGTGAAGAGATATTTTTTTAGATTTGTACTCAACTTTGGATGCGGTTCAGTTGTTTATAGATTAAATCATTAATTAAAGACATATTATTATGAAACCACTTAACATTATTCTCGCTGTTATAGGTGGCGCTGTTGCCGGTGCTGCTGTAGGTCTTCTCTTTGCTCCTGAAAAAGGCGAGGACACCCGTGATGAAATCGTGAAATATCTCCGTTCAAAAGGCATTAAGCTCAAAAAAAGCAAAATTGAAGAGCTCGCGGAAGAAATTGCAGAAGAAATCAATAATAAATAAAAG
>JAIDQW010000102.1 GCA_029062075.1 Paramuribaculum sp. | reverse complement strand
ATTTTTAATATGCGGGGCACGCAACACTGAGTTTCAGATTGCCCGTGACTTTAGAGGCAGATAATCGCTTCTCTCCACCCTCCTTGATTTTCAGCTTCTTAACAAGTTCTGCCGGTTTCATTGTAAAATTTCTGACACTTACATTTATTACAGGATATTCTTTTGAAAATGATTTTATAACCTGTTTGCTGAAAGGTAAAATGTCTATTATCTCAAATCTCTCTCCCGGAAATTCGGGTATGATTTTATCTGAAATATACAGATGTGTGTTGGAATCAAGTTTAGATGCACCGAAGCGTGATGACATTATTGAAAATCCACCGGACTTCATAGCTGCTGGATAAGGTTCGTACAGAAACATTCCTATTACCGGTTCCGAATATATTGGAATAGAATCTACCTCTTCCTGATGCGTAAATGTGAATATGTTTTTTACTGAATCCGATAATGTTACAGCGCTAATAGACGCCGATTGTGAATTGTCGAAGTCAATAACGGCTACAACCTCCTTACATTCAGTAGGGGAGCCGGTTATGTAAGCATTAGTATTAATACCCAGTGAATTTACAATACTTGAAATATCAAGCATGGGCGATGCTTTTACTATAAGACGCTTGCACTTGCTTCGAATGAAGGGTAAAAGTTGAACTACATCCGGTGCACATTCGCTCAGCGCAAAAATTCTTTTTCCACCTTCCCCTCTTCGGGCGGGGTCTATAAAAATTGTGTCAAAAGTAAGCGGTGTTGTTTTAATCCACTCTTCGCTATCAGCGTTTATTACCTCAAAATTATCAATGCCTAAAACTGATGCGTTTTGTATAGCGGCAGCAACCAGTGATTCATAACGCTCTATAGCGATAACATCACATCCTTTTCGAGCAATATGAAAAGCATCAATGCAAAGTCCGGCTGTCATATCGAGAACAGAGTTACCTTTGACAAGTGATGCATGAAATTCTGCAAGAATATCAGATGTGCATTGCTCTGCAGATAGAGAGTTTGGAAAAAGAAATTCCTTGCAGGTAAGGGTTTCTTTGAGTTTAGATGCCGCTTTTCGTCTGCATTCTATCTGCAAAATGGCGAAACTCTTTAGAGAATCGCCTGCGTATTTAAGTCTCAACGCCGAGGCATCTGCCTTGGCGTTGAGATCTATCCAGCTTAATGTTTCACTATCTAATTTCATCAGTTGCCACCGCCTTGCGATGAGCCACCTCCGCTGTTTCCGCTTCCGCCGCCCATAACATCATCATTCTCGATGGACTTATTTACCTTTTTCACACTGGTACTCATCTTACCGAACCGGTAGCTTACACCTACTGTTACTCGGGTCATGTATCTGTTTTGAGAGAATGACTTGCTGTGATATCCTTCGTTCCAACTATATGATACGTATCCTGGATTCTTGCTGTGGAACGGATTGGAAATACCTAAACTCAACGTAAGTCTCTTTTCCTTGAGTAATGATTTGCGTAAATCAAGTCCATAATAAAGGTTGCTCCATCCTGTTGCTCTGAATTTAGAGTTTAAGCCTTTAGGACTTAACCATGAGCTGGCATAGATTGAAAGATTAATATCCCATGGTAGTGTCTGAGCAAATCTACCGTAGATATTATTACCCCAGCCATGAACCGATTCGCGGGGAAGAAGTTCACTTGCAGGCTTTTCTATATAATTATATCGGAGTCCGCCGCTAATCATAAATGAAGTTTTGGTTGTGGGTCTCCAGTTCATATATATGTTAGTAGAGGCATTTTTCATCTTCCCGGCGTTAGCATAATTAGAGTATGTGTGATCGCCAAGAGTGTACATTATTGATATAATATCATTATTTGAGAAGTTATAAGTAGCTGTGAGACCGATGTTGAATTTCGGTTTCATAAGATTGTACTGAAATGTGAGGGAGTTTTTCCGCACACTTTCAAGGTCAGGATTACCCTTGGATGTGGAGTTGGGTGATTCATTAACAGCCGGATTGAGGT
>JAIDQW010000101.1 GCA_029062075.1 Paramuribaculum sp. | reverse complement strand
ATGAGGGAAGCGACTGCGGCGGCATAATATCCTTATGATCGACTATCTGAATTTTTGGATTAGATGTGTCAAGCCACTGAGGAACCTGATTATCTGTGACAATGAAGATTTTCCTTATCCACTGGGCGTATTTCTCAACAGAACGGAGACTATATTTGAGCTCGTCATTGTCCGCATATCGTCCGTCGCAATTTACGGATGATTTTTCCTGAGTTTTTCCAATAAACTCATTCCTTTTAGCTTGCCACTTAGGATCATTGCCGTTCACCCAGAGATAAACCAAGTCAATCGGGCAAGGTTGCTGATGATTATTTTCCATTAAAGAGTCGCTTTTTGATATCGGGGTAGTCGTTGATTATTTTGTGGAGTGTCTCCGAGTTTCTGTCTGTACCGGATTTGAAATTGACAGATTTCAGGGATAGTGATTTGGGTTTGCCGAGCCCTTTTGGTTTGTTTTTTCCGAAGGGTACCGGCATCAGTTTTGTGCCTTTGGCTGTAGCCGCCGCCCAAAACCATATATCATCGGCAGTAGGTGCATATTTGGTAAATAGCGTTTCATCTATCAAATCCGCTTTGAGTGAATGAGGTGGATATAACACTCCTCCAACACCGGTCTGAAGAATGTCAAATCCCGGATAATATCGTTTGAAAAGGAAATTATACCAGCGGAATTTGTGCCATTTGCGATATGGTTTTCCGGGCTCGATTCTCTTAGCCCTGTTTGCGAGGATATATTCAGGAAACTGTTGATGCAGTTCAAGCATATCCCGCACTAAATCAGGCGAGTAAGCCACATCGTCGTCAACAGTAATGATCACGGCATCGGGAAAATCGGCGAGTGCCGGCACGAGTTTGCGGTATGACCTGATGTCGCGTGGATAATCTCTGATTTCAAAAACCGGATTAGCTTCGGCAAGCTCCATGAGTTTCTGAGGGAGACCCTCATTGCCGAACTGTGCAAAAGTGAGATACAGCACAATTTTATCGGGCAATACCGAGCCGGAGAGCAAAGACTTGACAGCTCCGCACGCATAATCAATAGCGGCAGGGAATGAGGTGAGCGATACAATAACTTTATGCTGGTTATCCGGTTTAGCCATATCCAAAGAAATAATATATGATTAATCGTGGTCAACAGAACAAAGATAAGGAAAAAACGCGGTTTTTTCCTTACCTTTGTAGAAAACGAATCAATGAAACTACATAACGGTTTGGAGCAGATCCGCAGATTCCTCAAAAATGTGTTTGTGCGTAATTATCAATGGAAGCGCATGGTTAGAAAACACCTCCGCCGTTACTACAGCGCGGATGCCGCGAAATCAACAAGCAGTGACAGGATTGCAGTGTGTATGGCAGACGGCAGGATGCTTCACGGAGGACTCGCCGACCGCCTTCGCAGCTATGTGTCGTACTACGGTTTCTGCAAGGAGCACGGGCTAAGGTTCGCAATAAACTTCACCTCTCCTTTCCGATTAGAGGACTATCTTGTGCCCAACCGGTATGACTGGACTCTCAAACCGGGTGAGTTAACATATAATTCTTCCGATGCAGAACCTCTCTTTTTTAAGTCATCCGGGTCAATGACTGCTATGGAGCGAAAATTTCAGCTAAAGCTTGTCAACAGATATCTGTTGGACGATAAATATCTCCAGCACCACCTCTACTCAAATTTCAGTTTTGAAGAAGATAAGTTCGGGGAGTATTTTAATGAGCTGTTCAAGCCGAGTGAGCGGATAGCCGCGATTGTTGACAGATGCAAATCGGAGCTTGGAGCAGGCTATATATCCATATCCACCCGTTTTCTTGAACTTTTAGGCGATTTCAAAGAGCCGAAAAGCAAGAGAGTACTTTCGGCTGAGGAGCAAAACTCGCTGATAGAGGAGTGCCGCAGAATTGTAGAGCGTATTCACAAGGAAAGTCCGGATGTCAAGATTCTTCTGACCTCAGACAGTCAGCGCTTTCTTGACAGCTGCAAGAATCTTGAATACATATATATTCCGGACGGTGATATAGCCCATGTAGATATAAAGGAAGAGCGTGACCACACCAAGACTATCGTGGATTTTCTCCTTATATCCGGTGCAAGCAGCGTTTATCAGATTAAATGCGGTGAGATGTATGACGGCAACTTCTCACTTCGTGCCGCTCAGGCTGGGGGTAAGAAGCACACATTAGTGGTGGCTTAGAGGTGAGACAACTGTTCTTCCGCTTTATCACCAAACAGTTCATTGAATTTTTCGCGGGTGCGCTTCCACCGGCGGTGACTCCAGAGCCAGTACTGAGGTGCTTCTTTAATGTTTTCCTCCAATAACCTGAAGTATTCTTTAGTCGGCTCAAAAGTGGGGTCCTCCTTTATATTCTCTGTAATGGGTATGAATTTGAGGTGGTAGTATCCACGCTTCGGACGCGTCATGTGACCGAAAAAGACATCAGCTTCAAGTATTCTTGATATGCGTTCCGGTCCGGTGAACACCGGAGTGTCGTGGTTGAGAAAATCCACAAAAAGGTGTATGTTGAGACTCGGTACCTGGTCTGCGATATAACCGACAACTGTCGGGATTCCCTGGCGGCGGTACTTCATGAGAGTCTTGAAGATGTCGAGCTGCGGCACATTCTCAGCGCTGAATCGTGTACGCAGTCTGTCGAAAAACTTATCAGACCCGGCATTTCTAAGCGGGTGATACACCTGAATAGGTACTCCATATCCTGCAAGAAAAACCGGTAGCGAGCTGATCCATTCCCAGTTGCAGTAGTGCCCGAGCATAATGGAGCAGTTGCGTCCGTTTTTCATAGGATTGTCCAGCAATTCTATACCCTCAACCGTAAGATGCTTGCGGATATATCCTTTCGACATGCTGTACAGCTTGATGGTCTCAACAAAATAATCGCAAAGAAACTGATAGAATTTACGAGCAATGGTTTTCAATTCCTTCTCGCTCTTGTCAGGGAAAGATGACGAGAGATTAGACATTACTATTTTAACCCGGTACCTGACAACATATCGCGCAGTGAAAGCGAGAATATCTGACAGGATATAAAGGAGTCGAAGAGGAAACAACGAGAGAGTGCCGCAAACAATATTCAGTGTCCAGTAGGTTAGTTTTTCGCTGACTTTCATGGCGTTAAAATGACATTAAAACAACAGCGGAGCCTGTGGCGACATCGCGCCTCAAACTCCGCTGTAAAAGTATGATATAAGATTATTCTTCGTACTTCTTCACAATCACAGTGGAGTTGTGACCACC
>JAIDQW010000100.1 GCA_029062075.1 Paramuribaculum sp. | reverse complement strand
GTATTTAGTTAAATGATACTCTATTACATATAATATTATTCATACCATAGCACGAATAATACATCACAAAATTACCACTAAATAACTCAACTCCCAAAAAGAAACAAAAAAAAGTGCCCGCTTTTACGAGTACTTTACAATCATTAGCGTAAATGGTGATCTTCTCCTCCAAAAGCTATTGAAGCCCCTTCTGAGAACCACCCTACAAGCTTCTTAAATAAATGTTTCATTATAATATACCTTTTGTAATTAAAAACAATATAGAGCAACAAAAGTTGAATTCAGCTTGCTCCATTCCTGATTATCAACCAACTAAAAGAATTAACAACATTTTTACTAAAAAAATAACACCCGAATATTTGGCAGAATAAAAAAAACTCCATACCTTTGCAACGCTTTTGAAAAGGAGATTCGCTAGCTCAGCTGGTAGAGCACAACACTTTTAATGTTGGGGTCCTGGGTTCGAGCCCCAGGCGGATCACACAAGGGTCACAAATTCGACAAGGATTTGTGGCCTTTTTTCGTGTCCGCAAGCGACTGTTTACCAGCGTTTAGCAATTTCTGTCAACTCAACGCCAACCGTGCTGTGTCCGCGACGTGATCAACTACATCCTCGAACAGTTCTTCAAGTCAAACGGATACACTTTCGAGGAAGATATGTAGTCCCATAACCAATGAAAAGAATATTCCAACAGACAATGCCGTTAATGAATAGCGGCATTGTCCTGAATTGTTATGCTCTAATCCGAACTTGCCGCCCTCGACCGCAAGATTACGACTGAACTTGCCCCCAAGCACGATGAGAATTACGGTACGGAGAATAAGCAGGAGCAAACCCAATAAGCCCCGTACAGAGGGCAACGCAGAAACAACAGTAAATACCGTAAATGTCCATACAACCGACACTCCGCAGGGATATAAGCCCTCGATGGTTGCCGAACCTCAGCCCCGTTATCCAATGTCGGCAAGTGCGCCGCGTTTTCCGGCTCGACATTCCGGTATCTGACAATCCTAAATAGACAGATCAGGCTTCAATGCTTTGTCTTTCTATTGTTTTTCTGTATCAACGATTGAATTCGTGTAATAATCAAATATATAGCAGTTCTGTGATTTTCTTGACACAGTTTTTTTTATGCAATTAGATTAATTCTTTGTAACTTTGTAGTGCAATTCACAAAGAGTTGCTTCTAAATGAATCAAATATTAGGAAAGAATGAAACATCATCCCCGAGAGTGACCAACTGGGGGTATCTTGAAAACTGGAAAAGCACCGCTCCGGTTCAGGCTTGTATATAAACAATCCTCTATCAGTCATATAGACTAAAAATCACCCAAAAAAATTCTAAAAATCTTATTATGAACAATCTTCGATTGCTCACAGGACTTCTGACGATGGTTCTGTCGAGCGGTGGAGTGTGTGCTTACGGTCAATCGGTTGTAACCCTTGAAGATATTTTTGAAGCCGCTGAAGCCAATAGCGCGCAACTCCGTCCTTCCATCACCGCCCAGACTGAGGCTGAACGGGAAATCAGCGTTGCCCGTTCAGGTCGTCTTCCCGACATCAACACCTCTCTATCATTTAGTTATATTGGAGACGGTTTTACCACCAAAAGAAATTTCAGTGATTATCAAAAGGCTCCGATTCCGCATTTCGGAAACGCTCTATCCATCAACATCTCCCAACCGGTTTATACCGGTGGCGCGGTGACGACTACCATTCAACTTGCCGAACTGAAATCTACATCCGCAAGATTTGCCACGGATTTCCAACGTGACAATATCCGATTCCAGCTTACCGGTTTTTACCTTGACATCTACAAGTACAATAATTTGAGACGTGTAGTAGAAGGAAACATCGCAGCCGCTCAAAAGGTACTTCAGCAAATGAGAGCGAGGTTTGAGCAGGGTACGGCACTTCGGAATGACATCACAAGATATGAACTCCTTGTTTCCAATCTTGAGCTGCAACTCGTAAGGATCAACAATACAATTGATATTCTAAATACCAATCTCGTCACAACTGCCGGACTTCCTGACGGCACTATAATCGTCCCTGACAGTACAATTCTTACACGCTCATTGCCGAATGAAGGCATCGCGTGGTGGCAGAATGAGGCTGATGCAAACTCTCCATCGCTTAATCTCGCGCGATCAGGGGTCGATATAAGCCGGAAGGCGGAATCGCTTGTGCGGTCGGAACGTCTTCCGAAGATAGGATTGCAGGCAGGATGGAGTATAGACGGACCTATTCTTGTTGAGGTTCCTCCGATCAACCGTAATCTAAGTTACTGGTTTGTCGGGGTCGGCATAAGCTATAACATTTCATCCCTTTACAAAAATAATAAGGCTCTATCCAAGAGTCGTGTGGCGCCACAGAAAGCCCTCGAACAACTCGAAGCTACACGCGAGGAAGTGTCACTGGCTGTCAACTCCGATCACATCCGTTATCTTGAAGCATACGAGGAGCTGAAGACACAACAGAAAAGTGTGGAACTCGCAGAACGTAACTATAGAACCATCTCAACTCGTTATTCCGCCGATATGGCTCTTATTACGGATATGCTTGATGCCGCCAATTCAAAACTGGAAGCGGAACAGCAACTCGTAAACGCCCGTATAAACACCATTTACTATTATTACAAACTCTTGTTCACAACCGGAAAGATATGAAACATCACAGTAAAAAGATACTCTCCTATATAATCACAATCGTAGTAATTGCCGCAGCTGCTATCTGGGTCGGCTCTCGGTTCATACACCTTGGAAATGTCGAGTTTACTGATAACGCGCAGGTGCGACAGCAGATAGTGCCGGTAAACAGCCGTGTACAGGGCTATATCAAGGAAATCCGTTTCAACGAGTATGAACCCGTGAAAAAGGGTGATACACTCGTCATAATAGACGATGCCGATATGCGTCTCAACGTGGTGCGTGCACAGGCGGATTATCAGAATGCCCTTGCAGGACGTGATGTCGCCGACCGCTCGGCAACCTCGGCTTCAGCCAATGTAGCCGTTAGTGAGGCTTCAATCGCTGAAGCAAAGGTTGTGATGGAAATGGCAGCCACTGATTTAGCTCGATATGAGAAACTTCTATCTCAAGATGCTGTGACCCGTCAGCAATATGATGGTGCAAAAACCGATTATGAAGCAAAAAAAGCACGTTATGAGATGCTGTCACGTCAACGTTCTGCAACATCGACTGTTGTAGATGTAAGTCGTCAGCGCATATCACAGTCGGAAGCCGGTATAGAACTGGCGAAGGCATTGCTTGAGACAGCGGAACTGAACCTCAGCTATACGGTGATTACAGCTCCTTGCGATGGCTTCACTTCACGCAAGGAGATTCAGGTAGGTCAACTCGTACAGCCCGGTCAGACCCTACTTGACATTGTTGACTCACAGGATATTTGGATTACAGCTAATTACAAAGAAACTCAACTCCGTCACATTGAGCCGGGCAGCAATGTCGAGATTAAGGTGGATGCTATTCCCGGAGTGACATTCAGCGGCAAGGTAAAATCCATTTCAACTGCCACGGGCGCATCGCTGTCATTATTGCCACAAGACAATTCGGCAGGTAATTTTGTGAAAGTAAGGCAGCGAGTACCGGTCAGAATTGAATTCAGTGCCGACAACAAGCCTGAGGATATGGCCAAGCTGCGTGCCGGAATGAATGTGGAATGTAGTGTGAAGTATTGATATGGCAGACTGGCATGCACCGTCGGGACCTTTTGACATACCGGAAGTCCCGAATTTCATCCCAAGACGGTTGAAGCCATATATATTTATATTCTTCGTACTGATAGTGCAGTTTTCAGGTGGCGTGTACCTCGCCGCCGCAACCGATATGGTCGGAACTACGGCACTGATACAGGAGGATATACTTATGGCTGGCTACGCTTCCCTCATAGGTTTGGCAATAAACTTTGCGGTGATGTTCCGCATCAAGTTCCGCTTCTCCACTCGTACTCAACTACTTGTGTCGGCTATAATTCTTATAGCAGCTAATCTGATCTGCGCCAACACTACGTCAGTTCCGGTGCTTGTAATTACATGCTTTGTCGCTGGATGGTTTCGTATGCAGGCAACACTCGCGTGCAATTCCACTATCCAGCTTTGGCTTACTCCAGTCAGGGATATGGCGATTTTCTTCTGCTACGTCTATCTGATAGTCGACAGCGTCATACAGTTGAGCGGAATCGCTACAATATATACGGCATTTTTCTCCCAATGGGAATATATGCACTGGATAATGATAGGATTGCTCGCATTGATGATGGTGATGGTACTTATACTTGTTAAACCCGTGCGCGGACCAATGTACATTCCTCTGCTCGGTATTGACTGGATCGGAGCAATACTGTGGGCCGGATTTATGATGTGCTTTACATTCATCTGCGTATATGGTAACTATTTCGATTGGTGGGATGCTGTAGAGATAAGGGGGGCGGCTCTTATAGGACTTGCCTGTCTCTGTGTAAATCTCTGGCGAGCATCATTCTTGCATCATCCATATATTAGCTTCCGGGCAATGAAGAACCGCAATGTAATTCGTGCCACCTGCGTGTATCTTGTTTTCTTCACGCTCATAGCTACTGAACATGTTTTTGAACACAGCTATGCCGCGAATATTCTCGGTTTTGACGAGACAAACCTCATAGACCTCAACTGGTATGTGTTTACCGGCATAATTGCCGGATGTGCATTCACATACTACACCTTCGCCTTACGAAAATGGAGATATAAGACGATGACTGCGATAGCATTTTCTCTCGCAATTGTATATCTTGGATATTTTTATTTCTTCATAGATTACGGCATTGAGAAAGAAATGCTTTTCATTCCTCTCTTTTTCAGAGGGGCGGCAGCGGTGATAATCTCAATTGTGTTCCTGACATCGATAGTGCAAAGCGGATTGCCTTTTCAGGTATTTCCGCAGGCTTTGACGATAAACGGTTTTACCGGTGCTGTGATGGGTGCAACACTCGGACCGGCGATAATCGGCGAGTTCTTGCGTCATACTATGGCGAAAAATGCCTCCTTGCTTGGAGCGAACATAGTGAATACCAATCCCGACATAGCCTACGCCCCACTGGGACCACTTTATGGAATGGTGCAGACACAGGCATTGGTCGTATCCATGAAAGAAATATTCGGCTTGCTAATGATCTTGGCACTCTCTTCACTCGCTATAATTCTTCTCAGCTATAGTTCTGTAAGACCATTTGCAATCTTCCCGAAATGGAGCACAGTACGCCGAGTTATCAAGCACTTGGTAAGAACTAATAAAGAATATCAAGAACTTCAATTAAAAAACAATACAGATGTAAACACCATAATAATCAAAAAGTAAAACAAAAAAGATGAACAAGGTAATCATAGTTGATGCCTCCGAATCTGACCGTCGGCTTATGTCGAGCTTGCTTGTTAAGCACGGCTATAAGCCGATTGCTTATATAGTACGGTTCCGTGTCAATTCTATAGCTTCTTTGCCGGTAACGCCGTCAATTGTGATTTCAATGACAGTAACAACCTTAAGGAATTTGTTAATTTCAACAGTGGGGTCTATACCATCACTATATTTTTCAGAGAGTTTCTGCAAAGCGTCAATCTTTTCTTTTTCATCCACCACGAATCGTGCCCTACCGAATACAATTACTTTAGTTTTACCAAGGCAGAATGTGAACGCCACTTCCATCAACCCGGCAAGAATAAGAATTATCCAGTTCATAAGTATGAAGAGTCTATTTGAGGGCTGCAGAAATTTCCGTCGTCTCCTTCTAAGACATTGCAAAGGTACTGAAGATTCCAAATCGAAGTGCAAAACTTTGATTATGGAATAGCTCATACTCCTCTCTCCTTCTGGTGAGGGGATGC
>JAIDQW010000010.1 GCA_029062075.1 Paramuribaculum sp. | reverse complement strand
GCTTAACACCGTGGGATTCAAGGAACTGTTTGCAGTCTTGGAGGGAAAGATGGACCGAAACACCGCTATTGCCCGCATAGCAAAAAACACCCGTGTGTTTGCCAAGAAACAGCTCACCTGGATGAAAAAAGATTCTGATATTCATTATCTGTCTCCTGACAGTGCTATTAATCAGATATTATCTATACTAAATAAATAGCCCGTTTCATGAAACAACCCTTACAATCTGACAACCGAACCGCATGGATTGATTTGCTTAGAGTTATAGCTTGTGCCCTTGTGGTGCTCGCTCACTGCTGCGACAGCTTTGTTGGTGCGTTTGACACCGACCGCACCGCTTTTATATCCGGTGCGGCTGTTGGGAGCCTTGCACGCCCGAGTGTTCCTCTTTTCGTGCTGATGACGGCTATTCTTCTCCTCCCGCTAAAACCGGACACATCTCTGACAGGTTTCTACAAAAAACGCATAGGCAGAATACTTCCTCCCTTGATTTTCTGGAGCATAGCACTCCCCGTTCTTTTCTTTATTTACTACCGCTATATTAATCCTGCCACACTTAACCCTACTATTGAAGTTGCTTCCTATACTCCGGGCAATCTGTGGCAAAAGATATGGCTCATGGTATTCAATTTTAATTTCGATACCGTACCCCTATGGTATCTCTATATGCTTGTGGGTCTTTATCTCATAATGCCGATAATCAACTCATGGCTTGTTTCGGCATCCAAAAAGGATGTCAGAACCGTACTATATATCTGGGGATTTACACTTTTCATACCTTATATTAAACTCCTCGCTCCACATGTGGGCTATCAGGGTAATTTCGGAAGTATGGAAATTTTCGGTGCCTGCGACTGGAATCAGTACGGCACCTTCTACTATCTCACAGGTTTTATAGGCTATCTTATCCTCGCTTTTTATTTACAGAACTGGCATATAAAATGGAGCAACGCTAAAGCGGCGGCAATATGCGTGCCGATGTTTATTGTCGGTTATGCGATTACCTTCTTCGGGTTTGTCAGGATACAGGATTTCTTTCCGGGAGACTACTCTTACCTTGAAGTTATATGGTATTTCACCGGCATAAATGTATTCATGATGACTTTTCCTGTGCTCCTTTTCTGCAGCAGAATCAAGATGCAGCCTAAACAATGGCTCACAAAACTTGCTTCTCTCACATTCGGCATATATCTTTGTCATTTCATTTTCATTTATTCCTCTTTTGACTTGTACAACGCTCTTGATATAGCAC
>JAIDQW010000001.1 GCA_029062075.1 Paramuribaculum sp. | reverse complement strand
CTATGTTTGAAAATCTTAGCGAAAGACTCGAAAGAAGCTTCAAGCTCCTTTAGGAGCTTGAAGCTTCTTTCGAGTCTTTCGCTAAGATTTTCAAACATAGTCTTTATGAGTTAGTGAGGGAGTTTGTTTCAGTATCGGGAAAGATAACAGTGGGCTTGAATGTACGCGCCTCCTCCGGTGTCATAGTGGCGTAGCTCATGATAATGACAATATCTCCGGGCTGCACTTTTCTTGCCGCAGCTCCGTTGAGGCAGATTACTCCGCTGCCTGGCTCACCGGGAATAGCATAGGTGTCGAGTCTCTCGCCGTTGTTATTGTTAACGATAAACACTCTTTCGCCGGGAATAATTCCGGCGGCATCCATGAGTTTTGAGTCAATGGTAATGCTGCCGATATAATTTAGGTCTGCCTGAGTGACAGTGACCCTGTGGATTTTTGATTTGACTACTTGTATGAACATGACCGGAAGTTCTGTTAATATCTTATATTATCAATGAGCCTGACATCTCCGCAGAACACTGTTATGCATCCGACCGGTTCGTCTGTCTGCTCCCAGCTTTGTATAGGCTGAAGCGTTTTGCCATCTACAATCTCGTAGTATTCCACATTCATGTGGGGGAATGAGTTGACAGTGTCGATAACATAGCGTTTGGTCTGCTCCACTGTATGGTTCTTAGCCCAGTCGATGCTTGATTCGAGTGTCTTGGCAATAGCGGGTGCAATAGCTCTCTGGGCGGGTGTGAGGCGCACGTTTCTGCTGCTTAACGCAAGCCCGTCGGACTCGCGGCAGATGGGGCACGGCACAATTTCAAGGTCAAATCCTTCAAGCTCAACCATTTTGCGGATAACGGCTATTTGCTGGAAATCTTTTTCGCCGAAATAAGCTCTTGTGGGCTGTGTCATGGCAAAGAGTTTGCTGACAATCTGCGCCACTCCGTTAAAGTGTCCCGGGCGCATGGCTCCTTCCATCACTTCGGCAACCGGTCCGAGCTCAAACACTCTGGTGTCCGGTTCGGGATATATCTCCTCAACTGTAGGGATGAATGCTATATCCACTCCGGCATTTTCAAGGAGCTGGCAGTCAGCTTTTTCTGTTCTTGGGTATGTTTTGAGGTCATCGGGATTGTTGAACTGGGTAGGGTTTACAAAAACGCTTGCCACCACAATGTCGTTTTCCTTTCGGGCTCTTTCAATGAGGCTCATGTGACCTGCATGGAGGGCACCCATTGTGGGTACGAGTCCTATGGATAGTCCCTGCCGACGGAGCTGCTGGGTTTTCTGCTCAAGTTCGGCGACTGTTCTGATAATTTCCATG